>NZ_JBLVPW010000010.1:0-174444 GCF_048286715.1 Flavobacterium kochi | reverse complement strand
AATGCATCAAATACATAATGTTTAAAATGATTATGCTTGGCAGGAAATCGGAAAAGCAGGAACCAAAGAAATTTCCTCCAATACAGGTCGAAGAAGGTTGAATATAATAGGAGCAATTAATCCTGTGACTATGCAACCAACAATATTGCTTGAGGAAGAAAATTGTAACGCAGACTCAATTGTAAGATTATTAGAGACCATTAAAAAGCAATACTATCAGGCAGAAACTATTTGTTTAATACTAGACAATGCTCGATATCAAAAGGGAATAATAGCACAGAGTAAAGCAAAAGAGCTTGGAATAGACTTGGTATATTTACCACCATATAGTCCAAATCTGAATTTGATAGAAAGGCTATGGAAATTTTTTAAAAAGAAAGTAATGAAAAACAAATACTATGAAGATTTCAAAACATTCAAAACTGCCATAGAAAAATTCTTTGAAAATTTTGACCAGTACCATAATCAGCTATTAACCCTATTGAATTTTAAATTCGGAATTATTAAAGCAAATTAGTAAGAACAAACAGAATTCCACAAAATCAAACACTTTATAATGCTGCTTAGTTTAGATCCTTTTAATTTCCCAATGGGAACAATCGCTTAAAAAAAAATCATGAGTTATTTTTCATCAATCTAATATCAATTTCCCTGTCCACGTAACGCCATTCTTCGGTTTTTCGAAGTGTTTCCAAAAGTTCTTCAAAAGTAGCCGCATCAGCTGGAGCGTATTCAAACCAAGTCAGGAAATCGAACGGCTCACCAATGTCTCTACAATGGAATAATTTTCGGGCAATTGCAGGCAAATATTTCATACCTGTCTGGGTATGCCGGGATTTATTTTCCATTATTTTTCTACGTTCATCTTGGGCTAAATTCCACCATGCTTCCGATTTTCGGATGAGAATAAATGCAGCTAAAGTAGCTGCTGATCGCCCTAAATCTTCTTGAATAGCAACCAATTTGTCTTTGTCTTCTTTCTCCGTATACCGAAGGTTACTCACAATTCCTTTTAAAGTCCAAATTCCTTTATTAGACTGTACTAAAGAACCTGAAATCCTTTTTATATGAGAAACCGGATCGATTGCATCCCCTTTTAAAGTAATCATTGCGGTTACTTCCCAATCCCCGTCATTATCGCCTATAAAATCGAAAATTGTATTATTCATATTGATTTATTTTTAGAATTAATATCCAGGGCTTATGCAAAAAATCCCTGAAATGGCTCAATATTTCAGGGATTCTTAAATTAACTAAACAAATTAAACTAAACCAAACTAACTTTTGTACACCATCCCCATATCTTCAATCGAGAACTTATCGGTTAACAGGTGCAATAATTTATCTCTTAACTCTATATATTCGGGCATTTTTACGATTTCGATTTTGTTCCTTGGTCTTGGTAAATGAACCTCAACTATTTCTCTGATGGTTGAAGCCGGACCGTTATTCATAACCACAATTCTATCGGATAAAAACAAAGCTTCTTCGATATCATGTGTAATCATAACAATCGTTTTGTCTCTGTTATTTAAGTTCCATAATTTCAACACTTCTAATTGCATGGTTCCTTTGGTAAGTGCATCCAAAGCTCCAAAAGGTTCGTCCAATAATAAAACTCCCGGATTGATTGCAAATGCTCTTGCAATTGCGACTCTTTGTTTCATACCACCCGATAATTGTCCCGGTAATTTATCTTTATGTTCATATAAATTAACCATTTTAAGGTTTTCTTCTACAATTTCATGCTTCTCTGCTTTAGAACAATTCATTACCGAATCAACGGCCTGAAAAATGTTTTGGTCCACAGTCAACCAGGGTAAAAGAGAATAATTTTGAAATACAATTCCGCGATCTGGTCCTGGCCCTTTTATTTTTTGATTCCCTAATTCAACCGTTCCGCCTGTTGGGGTAAGCATTCCTGCAATAGCATTCATAATCGTTGATTTCCCACATCCTGAATGTCCAATTATAGATACGATTTCACCTTTTTTTATTGAAAGATTAATATCTCTTACTGCAATATATTTTCCTTTTGGAGTTGGAAACGAAATTTCCAAATCTTTTATTTCTAAATAACTCATAGTCGTAAATTTTTAATTTGTTAAGTTTAATAAGCCACTTTTTTCTCGATGAACGTAAACAGTTTGTCAAAAAGCAATCCTACAATACCAATGATGATAATGGCTGATATTACTTTTTCTAAGCTTAATGCGTTCCAGCTGTCCCATACAAAAAACCCGATTCCGGCACCACCAGACAACATTTCACCCGCTACGATCACCAACCAAGCCACACTGATACTCAAACGCAATCCTGTAATAATGTGAGGCAAACTGTACGGAATTAAAATTTTAGTCAGGTATCTCATTTTAGAAAATCCAAATGCTTTGGCTACATTTTTATGATCCTGTGGAATTGATGCTACACCGAAAGAGGTATTAATCAATGTAGACCATAAAGAAGTAATGAAAACAATAAATATGGTCGCCATTCCTGTATCTTTAAAAACAACCAAACCAATAGGAAACCACGCTAATGGAGAAACTGGTTTTAAAAGTTGAACAATTGGATAAAAAATTTGTTTACAAATAGTACTGGCTCCCATTAAAATCCCAATTGGAATAGCAATTAATGAACCTAATAAAAATCCCATCAATACCGTTTTTATCGAATTGAATAATTGCAATCCTATTCCCTTATCATTCGGTCCATAGTCATAAAAAGGATCGCTTAACATTTCTTTCAAAACAGTTAAGGTAGCTATCGGACCAGGTAGTGCATCTTTTGTAAAATAACTTAATAAACTCCAAAATCCGCCAAAAACAACCAAACCTACACCTGCCAAAAGCAATGATTTCGATTTTACAAGTAAAGTATTTAATGCTAATTTGAGTTTATAATTTTCTGTGACACTTTTTTTTGTCTCTGTTGAAACATTGATTTCTGAATCTAGCGTATCAATGGTTAGTGTGTTTTTATCAGACATGGTAATAAAATTTAGTTTAATTAAGGTATTTCTAATGTCTCCCCCCGACCCTCTCTAGTAAGAGAGGGAGTAGAGACGCTGTAATCTATTTTCTAATTTATCTTTTTACAACTTTTAAGTAAGCAGCAGGGTTCGACGGGTCAAAAACAGTTTTATCCATAGTAAGAGAAAAAGGTTTCATATCATCATTAGGTATTTTCACTTTCATGCTCTTAGCCACTTCTTCATACAAATCCTGCAAGATCAACTTATCTGCAATTGCTTCATAATTTGGCGCTTCTTTCAAATATCCGAATCTTACAAACTGTGCCATCGCCCAAATCGCATATGATTTACGAGGATAATTAACCATTCCGCCTTTGTGAAACAACATATAATCTTTAGAATAAACTTGTGTTCCCTGGTTACAACCTAAATTGTAATCTCCCATCAATCTCGCTTCAATTACATCAGCTGGCGCATTCACATAAGGAGCTCTACCAATAATAGCAGCTGCTTTTTTACGATTAGATGGATTATCCAACCAGATACAAGCTTCCATTACCGCTTTCATTACTTTTACTAAATCTGCTCTACGTTTTGCGCTGAAATCTTTATTCACAACCAATGCTTTTTCAGGATGATCTTTCCAAATATCTTGTGAAGCAATTTGTGTAAATCCTATTCCTTGTTTTACAGCAACACCTCCCCAAGGCTCTCCTACGCAATACCCATCCATGTTTCCAACTTTCATGTTAGCCACCATTTGTGGAGGGGGAATAGTAATAATTTTCACTGCTTTTTGATTTAGACCAGCGATAGACATCCAGTTACGCAACCATAAATCGTGTGTTCCACCAGGAAAAGTCATCGCAAATGTCACTTCTTTTTCTGCTTTTAATTTGGCAGCAACTACTGGAGTTACTTTATTCATCTGTTTAAAACCCACTTTTCCGCAAAAATCATTAGAAAGTGTAATGGCCTGACCGTTTACATTAAGCATCATTGCAATTTTCATTTCAGATCCAGCTTTACCACCAACCCCTGTGTATACTGAGAACGGCATAGAATACAAACAATGCGCTCCGTCTAATTCGCCTGTTAAAATTTTGTCACGAACATTCGCCCAGGAAGATTCTTTGGTTACAATAACCTCAACGCCATATTTTTTAAATAGCCCCAGTTCTTTTGCCATAACAAT
Organism: Flavobacterium kochi; assembly: GCF_048286715.1. Lineage (NCBI taxonomy): Bacteria > Pseudomonadati > Bacteroidota > Flavobacteriia > Flavobacteriales > Flavobacteriaceae > Flavobacterium > Flavobacterium kochi. The sequence continues at coordinate 170,275 of NZ_JBLVPW010000010.1, read as the reverse complement.
TGGAGAACAATCCGTAAGTGGAATGAAACCTAATCTTACGGGATCACTTTGAGCACTTATCGTTGTTAAAGCGGAACTCAATACTACCAACAAGGTCAACACAACTCTTTTGAAAACCCTTGTTATTTGTTTATTTGAATTTTTCATTTTGTTTATTTTTTAAAAATTGAATACTTTAATTTATTTTTTAGCTAAGAAATTAGGTTTAATATTTAGCATCACATAAGCAAATTTTGGGCTAAGGTCTGGTGTAGCAACATTTTTAACTGCCGCTGATGCCATTGAATTGGTTGCTTTCATGAAAGAATATCCAGCTTCGATATTGACCATTTTGGTTAAATTGTATCTTACTAATAAATCAACCTCAGTACCTAAATAAGAATCTAATTTTCCTCCCGCTCCATTTGACAAAGTGTTGGCAGATTCAAAACCATGAATATCTAATAAGAAAGTAAGGTTGTCTTTCGCATTGTATTTCATTTTAAAGAAATAGTTCAGTAATCCCTGTTTTCCAAAACCATTCGCTGCATAGAAATAATCCATACTTCCCCAGAATTTGTGCGGTGTTCCATACAATGGATCAAAAAGATTGCTTTCTGAAGTCGCTGTAACTGCTTTTGTTCCGTCTGTTCCTGATAAATAATCAATCCCAGGACCTACAAATAATTTTCTTCCTATTTGCAAAGTTGAAGTGACAGAAGCCAAATTAGCGCTTAAAGATCTGCCGTCTTTATCCTTACCTCCCTGATGATACAAGCTTCCCGTAAGATTGAATTTTCTGGTAACATTAGTATTAAAGTAAACACCTGTAGTATTGCGACTCCAAACACCTGTTCCATATGCTTTTGAAGTTACCGCTGGCGTTCCTGAAGTTACATTAGTGTATTTGTTAAAATCATCTTTAAAGAATAAAAACGAAACATCTCCAAAGGAAAGTTTCTTTCCTATATAAGCGTACTGAAACGATTTGTACATCGTACCAATTCCATTGGTACCGGCACCGTAAGCAGTAGGAACACCGTTGTAAACTGTTCCTGTGTTTAGTTCTTTGTTTTGGTTAAATGCAGCTCCAACATCAGCAATCCATCCTTTGTTTGCAAATTTGAAGACAATTGCATCATGTCTTCTTCCTTGTTGCAACCAATCCAAACCTCCCAATACTTTTTGATCATCATAAGAGATTTCCTGACGACCTACTTTTAAAGATAAATTTTGAATGGTGCTTATTGTGTCATTCAACATAATCTCCCCCCAGGCTTCATGAAGCATAACACCGTTATTTGCTTCTGTAGTTGTTCTATTTATGGAAGAAGCATCTTGTCCCCAAACACGTACATCCTGTAATGCCATAAATACTTTAAATCGATATCCTGTGAATCCTATATTTAATCTTGCTCTTTGAGAATTGAATAAGGCAGCCTTGTCTCCCTCTTTTTGCAAAGTTCCTTGTCCTGCTCTTAGTTCAGTTCTCTCTCTAATTTGTCCTGTTGCTGTTAATTGTGCTTTTACTTCGTTTTGACTTAATACGGTTAAGGCAATTCCCAGGAAAAAAGATTTTGAAAGATTTACTGTTGAAATTTTTCTCATTTTCAAACCTTGAGCACCTAGTAATGTGGTTTTAAACTTTTGCATAATCTTATGTTTTAATTAGTATGAAGCAAATTTACGTAAGTACTAATACTTAGACACTATATAAAAAACAGATAGAAACGACTTTTTACTACCAAAAACAACGTAATTAAGACAGTTTAATTACTGCTTTTTAACAGATAATGAAAATAAAACCAGTTACAGCAAGGCTTTAGCATTATCAGAAACGTAGTAAAAAATACGTATAGTAAAAATTTATCCTATGAAAATCATGACAATCTGCTTTTAAAAACATAAAAAGCGATTATTCATTCGAATAAGAAAGCGGGGAGACAATACGCTCCAAAAGGAGAATACCTATTGGAAGCAAAGAGGAGAAAGAAAATGAAGGAAGAAATGAAGGAAGAAAAAAGGAGGATTTATTGGTATAACTATTTATGTTCTCTAATTTCTGATTTTAATTTATCAATATCAACTAATCCTATTTTCTTGCCGACAGTTTTAATGAGCAATTCTTTTTTTAAACTTGAAATCACCCGTATCACTTGTTCATCAGTGGTTCCGGCAAAATCAGCAATTTCTTTTCTGGACAAATCAAGCTCTATGACGCCATGCATCTGACCAAATTTTCTATGTATATATAATAAGGTATCAATCACCCTTTCCCTTACATTCATTTGTGCAATTTTGCGAATATTATTCTCACTTTTATTTAGCTCTTCCGCATAAAACAACATTAAATCAAAGGTAAATTCAGGAACATTATGAAGTATTTCCAACATATCTTCGTTACTAAAATTACATAACGTAGTGTCTTCCAAAGCATAAGCACCAATAAGATAGCGTTTACTGGTACCAAAACCTCTAAAACCAACCGTGTCACCCTCTTTGGTTAATCGTACAATTTGTTCTCTTCCGTTGATACCTGTCTTTACCGTCTTTACTTTTCCTTTGTAGATAAAGTACAACCCCTGAATTGGTGCACCTTCAATGATAAATTGCTGCGCTTTTTTACAGGTAAAACTGCGCTTTTTATCAATATAATTTTTCATTTGTTCTAAATGAATGTGTTTCTTGATAAAACAATTTTCATTTATACAGGTACTGCAAGTGGCTAGTTCTTCTTTCATGGCTAAAATTTAAAATCGTTTACAAAATGATTTGCTACTAAATATTTATTTTACCCAAAAATATAAAATAAAATCCATTTAATACGTATTAATACGTAAAAATACTTATTTTTACACTTTCGTAAGATAGAAACAGATCAATGTACTAAGCTTTCATTATTAATAAAGAAATTCAATAATGCAAAATTCAGAAATCAAAACTACGTGTTCCTATTGTGGAGTAGGATGCGGAATTATAGTAACCAATGATCCTAAAAATGGGGTAACTGTTACGGGCGATAAAGATCATCCGGTGAACAGAGGCATGCTTTGTTCGAAAGGGATGAACCTTCATTATGTAGTCAACGACACCTCCGACAGAATCCTTTATCCAGAAATGAGATGGAGTAAGTCACATCCTATGGAAAGAGTAAGCTGGGATACCGCTTTGGATCGCGCAGCAGCAGTCTTTTCCTCCATAATAAAAAAACATGGCCCTGATAGTGTTGGGTTCTATATATCTGGGCAATGCCTTACTGAAGAATATTACCTGGTAAACAAGCTGGTAAAAGGATTTTTAAAAACCAATAATATCGATACCAACTCTCGCTTGTGCATGAGTTCAGCGGTCGCAGGTTACAAAAAAACATTTGGAGAGGATTCTGTACCGATCGCTTACGACGATATTGAACTGGCTGATACTTTTTTGATAACAGGGGCCAACCCTGCCTGGTGTCATCCTATTCTTTTTAGACGAATAGAACAACACAAGGAAAAAAATCCGAAAACAAAAATTATTGTAATCGATCCCAGAAGAACCGATTCGGCAATAGCTGCTGATTTGCATTTACAAATCATTCCGGGTACTGATATTATTTTATACCATGCTTTGGCCAAAAGGTTAATCGAAAAAGGATATGCCGATAATGATTTCATAAAAAACCATACTGAAAATTTCAAATTATATAAAGATCTTGTACTGTCCAGCTCATTAGAGAAAGCATCTAAACTTTGTGGTGTTCCTTTGAATGACATCAAATTAGCTGCTGACATCATTGGAAAAGCCAAAGGATTTCTTTCGCTTTGGGCAATGGGACTCAATCAAAGTGCCATTGGCGTAGACAAAAATACAGCTTTGCTTAACCTTTCCTTATTAACCGGACAAATAGGAAAACCAGGTTCAGGGCCTTTTTCACTGACTGGACAGCCTAATGCTATGGGTGGTCGTGAAGTGGGTGGAATGGCTAATCTATTGGCGGTACATAAAGAATTAAATAATCCGGTACATCGTAAAGAGGTAGCTGATTTTTGGGGAGTTGAAGACCTGTCTGAAAGACCGGGATTAACGGCTACAGAGATGTTTGAAGCTTTGGAATCTGGAAAAATGAAAGCGATTTGGATTATCTGCACTAATCCAATGGTAAGTTTACCAGACTCCCGCAGAGTGGAGAAAGCATTGGCGAATGCCAAATTTGTTGTGGTTCAGGATATTTCTCATAATGCCGACACTTCAAAATTTGCCGATTTATTATTGCCGGCAGCGGGTTGGTTAGAGAAAGAAGGAACCATGACCAATTCCGAAAGACGAATTTCTTATTTGCCGAAAGGCATCAATGCACCGGGAGAAGCACTTCCGGATGTGGAAATTCTGACTCGTTTTGCTAAAAAAATGAATTTCAACGGATTTAATTTCAACAGTACCGAAGATATTTATAAGGAACATTGTCTCATGACAAAAAACACCAACATAGATATTTCCTTTTTAAATTACAATCGTCTAAAAAACGAAGGTACTTTCCAATGGCCTGTTCCTGATTACGGTCATCCTGGAACCCCTCGTTTATTTACCGATAAAAAATTCTTTACGCCTTCGCAAAAAGCGATTTTTAATATCCCAACGGCTATTGAAAACACTTCGGAACAACCTAATGATCAATTTCCGTATATTCTTACCACGGGTCGTATCAGAGACCAATGGCATACGATGACAAAAACAGGTAAAGTGTCCCGATTGATGACACACATCCCTAGTCCTGTACTTGAAATAAATCCTATTGATGCCTACAAAGCGTCCATAAATAACGGAGATATTGTTGTGGTAACAAGCAAAAACGGAACCGTCCGTGTAAAAGCCAAAGTTTCTGATACCATTAGAGAAGGCGTGCTATTCTTGCCGATGCACTGGGGAAAACAGCTGGAAAATGACTTGAATCGAACCAATAATCTGACGAATACTCTTGTAGATCCTGTATCAAAAGAACCCGATTTTAAGTTTACAACTGTTTCAATTGCCAAATATGTAAAACCTTTCGAGAAAATAGCGGTAGTGGGCGCTGGAGCAGCTGCTTTCCGATTTATACAAAACTATAGAGAAATCAATACTTCTGACGAAATCATTGTCTTTTCAAATGAAGAAAATCCATTTTACAACAGGGTTTTATTACCGGAATACGTAACTGCGGAACTTTCTTGGGAACAGCTTTTAAAAATAAAAGACGAAGCCTTAAGTAAGCTAAATATCACCATGAAATCTGGTATTTCAATTGACAGCATCAACACCAAAGAAAATATAATTCTCGATAGCAATGGCATAACGCATTCTTTTGATTCGTTAATATTAGCTACAGGAAGCAGACCTTTTATTCCTGAAAATGCGCAACTGCATTTACCAGGGCGATTTACCATTAGAAAAAAAGAAGATGCAGATCGATTAAAAAACTATTTGGATGAAACTAATTTAATTCCGGAAGAGCAACATGTAGTTATTGTAGGTGGTGGATTATTAGGATTAGAATTAGCCGCTGCCCTAAAACATAAAAAAGTAAAAATCACGATAATTCAACGGGCTTCCAGATTAATGGAACGTCAATTGGACCGAATTTCGAGTAAATTACTTGCTGAAGAAGTACAACTTCGTGACATTCAAATTTATTTTGATAATGAGGTGAGTACCGTATTCGAAACAGACAATCCAAACGAAATAGAAATTGCTCTAAAAAGTGGTCGGATTATCACTGCCAATGCCATTGTGTATACCATTGGTACCATTCCAAATATAGAATTAGCCAAAGAATCAGGAATATCCTGCGGACGCGGTGTAAAAGTAAACCAGTATTTACAATCGTCGAATCCAAATGTATTTGCTATTGGCGAAATAGCGGAGTTCAACAACCAGTTGTTCGGAATCACTTCAGCAGCGGAGGAACAGGCTGATGTATTGGCGAATTTTATGGCCGGCGATATCAGTAGTTTTTACAAAGGTTCCGTTTTAATGAATATCCTGAAACTCGAAGACATCAATCTATGCAGTATCGGTGAAATCGAAATCCCTGACAATGATGATTCTTACGAAGAAATTGTGTTTTCCGATTTAGGAAAAAGATACTATAAGAAATGTGTGGTCAAAAACGACCTGTTAGTGGGCGCTATTTTGATGGGCGATAAAAATGAGTTTGCCGAATTCAAAACTATGATTGAGAGCAAAATCGAATTGTCTGATAAAAGAAACACGTTATTAAGAGGAAGTTCAAATGCAAAACCAGTTTTAGGAAAACTTGTTTGTTCCTGCAGCCAAGTGGGAAGCGGAAACATTGAAGAAGCCATAAAAGGTGGTGTGACTAACTTTACCGAATTGTGCAGAACCACAGGTGCCGGATTAGGTTGTGGAAGTTGTAAAACCGAAGTGAAAGAAATCTTATCAAAATGTAAATAAATAGTTGGCAGTATTCCGTAATCAGTTTGCTATCAGCAACTGAATACTACACACTGAGAACTGAACACTAAAAAATATGGAATTGACAAGACTAATAGTAAAAGGAGGCGTGATTTCACCAGGTGAATTACGCGGAATTGTAAATATGGCTTTAGAACAAGGATTGGATGCAATCTCCTTTGGTTCTCGACAGGATATTATATTTCCTAAAGGTTTCACTCCTATTGAAAGGGAAAAAACTGGAAAGAATTATTTTGTTTATCCTAATGAAAAAAGCGGAAATAACATTGTTTCTTCGTACGTATCCACTGATATTTTTAGAAATACGCCCTGGCTTACGGGAAATAAATTTTTATATATTTTAGAGCAATTTAAAGAACAACCCAAGCTAAAAGTAAACATCACGGATCCAAAACAACAGTTAGTTCCTTTATTTACAGGACACATCAACTTTATTGCTTCGGATCATGAAGATTATTGGTTTCTATATATCCGTTTGCCAAAATGGGATAAAATGGAAATGTATCCTGTGCTGATTTACAGTTGGAATATCGCCGAAGTATATTATGCTATTGAAAAAATACTTGACGAAGAACCTGATTCTGTCGATATGATCTTTCAATTGGTCAGCGACGCTTTGGACACCAATAACAGAACAATAGACAAACCTTTAAACATTCCTTTTTATCCGTTCCCTTATTATGAAGGAATGAATCGACTGGGAATTGATCAATATTGGTTGGGTTTGTATTGGAGAAATAATCTATACGATTTAGACTTTTTAAAAGAAATGTGCGATTTATGTTTTGATTGCAAAATTGGCAAAATATGTATCACGCCATGGAAGTCCTTCATCGTAAAAGGAATTCCAAAGGAACGAAAATTAGATTGGGAAAAATTCCTGGGTAAAAAAGGAATTAATGTCCGTCACTCCTTATTGGAACTCAACTGGCATTTACCTGTTGCCATGGAGTGGGCTTTAAATCTCAAAACTTTTCTGGTTCGAACACTCGATCAATTTGACATCAGTACCTACGGACTCACTTTTGGTATATCAGAATACAATCGCGAAGGACATTATTTTACTTCGATTGTGGTCGAAAAAAATGAATTACCAAAAGACTTAGAATCGATTAAAATTAGAGATACATATAATGTTTTGTATGCCAAAAATTTCGATCCAAATACCCGAGAGTACATCGTTCATACCCAAGATGTTGATAAGCTGGAGCTGCCAACCATTTTGATTGAACTCAGTAGAAAATATTTTGAGGAATTAGGGAATGTTATTGTTGAAGTAAGTCCAACAGCTACCAAAAAAGAGAAAAAAGAACAAGATATCCATCAGTGTCCTGAATGCCTGACTTTATATAATTCAGAATACGGTGATGTTATTCAAGGGATAGAAAAAGGGGTTTTGTTTAAAGATTTACCGGAGGACTACTGTTGTTCACTATGTGAATCTCCAAAAATAAATTTTGTGGTAATGACAGGAGTAAAACTGGACACCTTGTAATGCTACCTGAAAAGTTAGCTACGAATTCTTGAAAAAACAACTCAAAACAACTTTTGCCAGCACAAAAACAATTACAATATGAATACTATTTTCAAAACGGTAAGTTCTTCGCACATTACAATTTCTGAATTGATGCTGCCTTCACACACCAACTTTAGTGGCAAAATACATGGTGGTTATATTTTATCCTTACTGGATCAAATTGCTTTTGCCTGCGCTTCAAAATTTTCAGGTAATTACTGCGTAACAGCTTCTGTGGATACGGTAAATTTCCTAAAACCCATTGAAGTGGGTGAACTGGTAACCATGAAAGCCAGTGTCAATTACGTAGGAACCAGCTCTATGATTATTGGTATTCGCGTTGAATCAGAAAATATTCAGACCGGAACCGTTAATCATTGCAATTCATCTTATTTTACGATGGTTTCAAAAGATAAAGAAGGAAAAAATGCCGCCGTTCCCGGATTAATACTTACCAACCTAAAAGAAGTGAGTAGATTCCAAAACTGTGTGAAACAAATCGCTTTAAAAAAAGAAAGAGAATATCAAAGAAGCATTGCTACTTTTGGTTCTATTGAAACTATTATGAGTTTAAATCAATACAATGTTAAGGTTGAATTACAATAATAATTAATGATTCCATAAATTAAAACAGGAACACTCCCGCTGCTTTGTATTGTGAATCAACTAAGCCGAACTTTAGATTAAATACTGACTTAAAAGATACAAGACAAACTTAAATTAAGCGTAAATACAGCTGCTGCAATTGGCAGCAGTTTTTGTTCAGTGGAAATTGTGATACTCTGATTATTTGAATGCCAATTCAACTTCTTCCAACATTCTATCCAATGTTTGCCGGTCAAGCCATTTTCCCTTCAAAACAACTCCTTCAATAGACTTGGTGTTTTTTATATCATCAAGCGGGTTCTCATTCAGCAATACCATATTAGCGTTTTTCCCTTCAGTAATGGTTCCTTCCACCGCATAATTGTCCAGATATCTTGCTGGATTAACAGTACTGGCCAATAATATCTCGTATGGTTTAATACCGGTCTCCTGCAGAAGCCCGAACTCCTGATGTAAAGAAAATCCAACTATTACCATTCCATAGGTGTCGCTGCCTGTTAGTAAACGCACTTTGCTGTCTGATAAAATGCGGGCAAAGGCTTTCATCCATAAGAAATAACTGTTGAATAGCGATGGCGCTTTTACACCGTCAAATTCACGATTTTTGAGTTTTCGGTAATCATTTCTTTCTGTAAGAAAATCCTTCTTTTATTTTTTAGCAAGATATTTTACCAGATCGTTATGCTGAAATGCGGCAAATTTTTCATCATCCAGGCAGTTGTTTATAAAATCAAAACCTACCAGGGTTGTACCAATATAAATCCCACTTGAATTCAATTGTTGCGCCAACTTTTTTAATTCGGCTTTGTTTTGCTTAAAAAAAGTAGAACCACTGCCATCAGATAAATAAAGGAATTCTTCGATGTGCTCGATAGATTTCATTCTTAAAGAAAATTCAAGAGGCAGGTTTCGCTGGGAATGTCCTATTATTTGAACTTCGTTAGCTTCACATTCTTCCAGCAATTTCAAATAGATATCCTGGGGTAAATTAGCTGCGATTTTCAAAAAGTCGTACCCTTTTTCTTTATGCATTTTGACAACTGCTCTCACTTCCTCGTTTGTTCTAAGCTGCTCCGATTTCAAATAAGGCCCGGTGGTATAATAGTTGGGCCCCAACAATTCACCCGATATAACGTGTTGCCTAATAGCGATATGATTTTGTCCCTCAAATTCAGCCATATTTCTTACCGTAGTAATCCCGTTGGCAATTAACAACTTAAAATCATTTTTAATATCATTGCTCCTATAGTGATAATGCATTTCTGCCAAACCGGGAATTAAATACTTATCCGTACCATCAATAGTCAAGCTGACTTTCTTGCCAGGTGATGCAACCGGTTCTATCTTTATAATTTTACCACCTGAAAACAGAACTCTCTGTTTGTACAGGACAATTTCTTTAGTCATCGGTATAACATTTACATTTTCAATTGAAATAGTATCCGAATTTTGACCAGTGATAGTAGTTATATTGGTTACTACTACTAAAATAAAAGTAAAGAAGTTTCTATTCATAAAAATAATCCTTTGATGAGAGTCGTATAAAATTACAGCCAACTTGCACTTATCGCTATCGCATAGCGCACACACAACCTAACCATCTGTATTTAAGAAACATACAGCCGTCTTTGATTTTGCTAATTTATGATATTATTACGTGCAATGAGACAAACGCTCCATTCTTTCTGTCAAAATCATAAGAATACACGTTTGGCATCCTGATGCTGAAATCCGTCTAATTAACTATTTTGCAGTAAGTTGATTGCATAACGGACTTTAGCAATAACTATAATTTTTATCTATTGAAAAAATAATTTAGATAAGAAAAAAATAGATAAATTAGCATTGAAACTTTACAAAACAAAAAAACCAATCGCATTATGGAAAATAACAACAATCCGAACACCGCTGATGCTACAAGTTACAATGTTAATGATGAAAGCAAATGCCCGTTTTCAGGAGCAGCTCAAAAGCAAACGGCTGGTGCTGGAACAAGAAACAATGACTGGTGGCCTAATCAGTTGAAATTGAACATCCTCCGCCAACATTCTCACCTGTCCAATCCTATGGGCGAGACGTTCAACTATGCTGAGGAGTTCAAGAGCCTCGATCTGAATGCCGTAAAGAAAGATCTCTTTGATTTAATGACAGCATCTCAGACCTGGTGGCCAGCAGATTATGGTCATTATGGACCATTCTTCATTCGAATGGCCTGGCATAGTGCAGGTACGTATCGTATCGCAGATGGCCGTGGTGGTGCCGGCTTCGGTACCCAGCGATTTGCACCGCTCAACAGTTGGCCTGACAATGCAAACCTCGACAAGGCTCGTCTGCTTCTCTGGCCCATCAAACAGAAATATGGTAAGAAAATTTCATGGGCCGACCTGATGATTCTTGCCGGAAACTGTGCCCTGGAGTCGATGGGGTTCGAGAGCTTTGGTTTCGGTGGTGGACGTACTGATGTTTGGGAGCCTGCGGAAGACATCTATTGGGGTTCTGAAGGAAAATGGCTGGATGACAATCGCTATACTGGTGACCGCGAATTAGAAAATCCACTGGCTGCCGTTCAAATGGGTCTTATCTACGTGAATCCTGAGGGGCCTAACGGAAATCCTGATCCGCTTGCGTCTGCACGTGACGTTCGTGAGACTTTTACTCGTATGGCTATGAATGACGAAGAAACTGTTGCGCTTATTGCCGGCGGGCACACCTTCGGAAAAACTCATGGGGCCGCTGATCCAAGCAGGTATGTGGGTCCGGAACCAGCAGGTGCGGGGATTGAAGAGCAAAGCCTTGGATGGAAAAATACATTTGGTAGCGGAAATGGAGAAGACACTATTACCAGCGGCCTTGAGGGCGCCTGGAGCACTACGCCAACGAAGTGGAGTAACAACTACTTCGAAAACCTGTTCGGATTCGAGTGGGAGCTATCAAAAAGTCCAGCTGGTGCCCATCAGTGGAAACCGAAGGATGGTGCCGGCGCCGGTACAGTGCCGGATGCGCACAATCCGTCAAAGAGTCACGCACCAACAATGCTTACCGCTGACCTCGCTTTGAGAGTAGACCCTATTTATGAGCCCATTGCACGATACTTCCATAAGAATCCCGATGCATTTGCGGATGCATTCGGTCGTGCATGGTTCAAGCTGACGCACCGCGATATGGGTCCAATTGCACGCTACCTGGGTCCAGAAGTACCTGCGGAACGACTAATTTGGCAAGATCCTGTTCCTGCCGTTACGCATCAGCTAATTGACGATAACGACATCGCTACACTTAAGGCAAAAATACTGGAAACAGGGCTAACTGTTTCCCAACTGGTAGCTACCGCTTGGGCATCAGCATCAACGTTCCGTGGCTCCGATAAACGTGGCGGTGCAAACGGTGCTCGTATTCGTCTTGCACCACAGAAGGATTGGAAAGTTAACAATCCGTCCCAACTGGAGAAAGTACTTGCGACGCTTGGTGGCATTCAGGCAGATTTCAACAGTAATCATTCTGGTGGCAAACTAGTTTCAATTGCTGACCTGATTGTTTTAGGCGGTAGTGCAGCTATTGAGAAAGCAGCGCAGCATGCCGGACACTATGTATCGGTACCTTTCGCTCCTGGACGAACAGATGCATCACAGGAACAAACGGATGTTGAATCATTTGCTGTCCTGGAGCCTGAAGCAGATGGTTTCCGCAATTACTCTAAGACTAAATATAGTATATCGGCAGAGGAAATGCTGGTGGATAAGGCGCAGTTGTTGACCCTTACAGCGCCAGAGCTGACAGTTCTTGTTGGTGGCATGCGTGTTCTCAATGCCAACTTTGATCAGTCTCAAAACGGTGTTTTCACGAAGCGTCCAGAGGTACTTACTAACGATTTCTTTGTGAACCTATTGGATTTGGGTACGTCTTGGAAAGCTGCTTCGGAGGCTGATGATTTGTTTGTAGGTAGTGATCGTACAACAGGCGGACTGAAGTGGATTGGATCTCGAGTTGATCTCATTTTTGGTTCTAACTCAGAGCTAAGAGCCCTTGCAGAAGTCTATGCTTGTGCGGACGCGCAGGAAAAGTTTGTAAATGATTTTATTGCAGCATGGACCAAGGTGATGAACCTTGATCGCTTCGAACTGGCTTAATTATGTAGCTGTATGGTATTAAAAGGTGGTGCATAATTGCGGCCACCTTTTTATTTCCCATTTGATCTGCTTTTCTATTCTACCAAGCGGATTTTGACATCAAAAAGAATCACTTATAAATAATCCTGTCGGATTGGTGTAAAAACATCAACTACCTCACCTGCCTCAATAATTTCAATGGAATGTTCCATGTTCGCAGGAATGGAATAGGTATCTCCTTCGGATAATAAAAATTCTTCCCCTCCAAATTTCAATTTGTATTTACCGGAAATTACATAACCGCTCTGTTCGTTAGGGTGTTTGTGAAAAGGAACAAAATCAGTTGACTTATACAGCATTTTTGTTACCATTGAGTCTTTACCAATGGAAAGAACGACAAAATCAACTCCTAAAAATTGTCTTGAGGCAGCGTTTTCTTTTTTTACAATATTTTTCATATGCTTTACAATTGATTGTTTAAGTTTAACTCCATTTGGATATTACAGCGTTTATAAGGTGTAGTTTGTCCCGCTATTTTCTGGAAACCCAATTTCAGATATAGGTTGATTGCAGGTTTCAGAATGGTATTGCTTTCCAGGTATAATTTGGAAGCACCCAATTTCTTTGCAGTATCGACAACCGCCTGACCAAGCAACCATCCAATATTTTTCCCTTGTGCGTTTGGAGAAACCGCCATTTTTGCCATTTCAAAATCATAGTTAGCGTGGTTCATTTTGATCAGTGCGCAAACTCCAACGGGTTCATTATTGTATAGCGCAACGAAAATCTTCCCTCCTTTGTCCAGAATGTATTCTTTCGGATTATCCAATGCTTTGTAATCCGCTTCCTCCATTTCAAAATAAGTGGAAATCCACTCTTCGTTGAGCGATTTAAATGCTGATTGATATTGGGATTCGTATTCCACGATCTGGACGTCTTTACTTTCACGCAGTTTTTTTTGCTCCTGTACTCTTCTGAACAACGACTTTTGTTCCAACAAAAATTCCCATTCTTCAATTGCTTCCCAAAGGTTGTGTGTGGCTTCCGTTATAATACCTTCAATGGCAGCGTCTACGTCTGTACATTGGACTCTAATTTTTTTCGAAAGCATTATCCCTTTTTGGCTTAACCCTACAATGTTCCTACGTTTATCCTTTGATTTCAGGTTTTCCTGAACCAATCCTAAAACTGTCATTTCCTGAATAATTTTAGTAACAGAGGGTTGGGAATGTCCTATTTCATTAGCGATTTCGGTAATAGTCATTTCACCCTCTTCTGAAAGGACAAAGAACACCGGAAACCACTTTGGCGAAAACTCCACATTGTATAATTCATAAATCTGGGCTGCGTTTTCGGTTACTGTAGCGGTCAGCAAACGCAACCGACTGCCTAATGCCATTTTTCCTGTTTTTTCGAATAGCTTCATTTTATATAATTAATTACATAATTAGTTATGCAAATATAAAAAATAAATATTTTTACTTCAAACTTTATTTGAAATATTTGAAAAATAAGTAAAGTAGGTGAATTGGCGACCATTAAAGTCAGTGAGAATTAAGTAGGAATCAGAAGGTAAGGTGGCCTTGCCATCTGGGATTTAAACTACAATTAAAATTCTTTCCTGAAAAAGTCACTGACGGTTCTAAAAGAAAACAATCCGTAAAAAGCCTTAAAAATAGCTGTCGCCGTAAAATAATTTACACCATTATTTCTTACAATTAGACAAACACCCATCGCTTCTATCAAAACCACAAAGTACAAAGACGATGAGATTGAAAAACCAATAAAATTTATGATAAATTAACCGCCAATCGCAATCATGCTTCGGTTATCTTGGTTCAAAGCGGGATTATTTACCTCCTCGACAGTATTCATTCCTGCTCTTACTTTCTTTTTGTTTTTAATGGCAAAAGCAATCAAATCTTCAATTGCTTCGCCATTTCTGAAAGGCGTCAGTAAATCTGTTTCGGAGTTGGAAAACAGACAGTTTTTTATTTTTCCATTGGCAGTCAATCGGATTCTATTACAACCATCACAAAAAGGATTGGTTATCGAACTGATAATACCAAAGCTTCCTAAATATTTTTTTATTTTGAATTCCCTTGCGGTAAAGTTTTTATCATCTTCTAATTTCTCTACATCCGATGCTGGAAAATGATTTTTTACCTGATCGAGAATTTCATTTTGCGAAACCATTTTGCTGCGGTCCCACTCATTTCCTGCAAAAGGCATGAATTCTATAAATCGAATCGAAATCGGTAAAAATTCAGTCAATTTAATAAAATCTATTATTTCATCATCATTGAAGCCTTTAATCAAAACCACATTTACTTTGATTTTGAAATCATTATTCAGCAATATGTGTAAATTATCAATAACAGTCTGAAACTGGTTTCTAAGTGTAATAGAATGAAATTTTGAAGCAACCAAAGTATCTAAACTCAAGTTGATTTTTTTTACGTTAAACTCCTTTAAAACGGCAATATGTTTATTGATCAGAATTCCGTTTGTAGTAATGGAAATCTCGGTTTTCAGAGCAGCCAGTTTGGCTATAATTTCAGGAAAATCTTTTCTTAATAAAGGTTCTCCTCCGGTAAGCCTTATTTTATCAACACCATTATTGACGAAGGTTTGGGCGATGGCGTGAATTTCGTCAGCCGTCATCAGGCTCGCTTTAGGACTTAATACAATTCCATCGGCTGGCATGCAATAGCTACAACGCAAATTACATTTCTCAATTAGAGAAATACGCAAATAGTTGTGTTTACGTCCAAAATCATCCGTTAAAACAGCATTATTTGGTATCATGATTACTGCCTTTTAAAATATGAAAAACATGTAGCACATGAGGAAATATGGCATCCATAGATTCCTTTGCACCATTAGTTGAACCGGGCAAAGCCAACACCAAAGATTTTCCTAAGGTCCCTGCAACTGTTCTGGAAAGCATCGAATACGGCATGCGCTGTTGTCCATAACTCCGTATCGCTTCCTCAATTCCGGGAATTCTGCTTTCTAATAACGGTTCCAATGCTTGCGGTGTAACATCTCTTGGCGAAAGTCCCGTTCCGCCGGTAAAAATGATTAATTGATTTTCTTTAGCGAAAGCTTTAGTTCGCTCCTGAATCATATCAATTTCATCAGGTATGATTTCGTAATGCGTAGTTTCAACTCCGCAAACCTCCAGTTTTTCGACAATTATTTTTCCGGATCGATCTTGCTTATCTCCCGCAAAAATGGAGTCGGAACAAACAAAAACCGCTGCTTTAATCGCAAATGGAAATCTATTTTTGAAAGATGATTTCCCACCTTCCTTACTGATTAATTTAATCGTGGCAATCGCTATATTTTTATCAATTGGCTTGAGCATGTCATACATCGTAAGCGCCACAATAGAAGCACCGTGCATTGCCTCCACC
The DNA here is from genome assembly GCF_048286715.1 of Flavobacterium kochi. Classification (NCBI taxonomy): domain Bacteria; kingdom Pseudomonadati; phylum Bacteroidota; class Flavobacteriia; order Flavobacteriales; family Flavobacteriaceae; genus Flavobacterium; species Flavobacterium kochi. The sequence continues at coordinate 154,196 of NZ_JBLVPW010000010.1, read as the reverse complement.
TCAACTCCGGTTTTGTAAACCGTTTTAACTTTGAAAATAATATCAATGCTTAATTCGTTTATCTCGTATTCCACTGATGTAAATTCAATTGGAATAGGATGGCAATCGGGAATGGATAAATGCGTGTTTTTCACCGCAAATAAACCTGCTGTTTTTGCCATTTCCAGTACGTTCCCTTTTGGAACCAGATTGTTTACAACGGCATCAATTGTGGACTGAAGACTGACAACTACCGTTGCCTTTGCTGTCGCCGTTCGGAGCGTACTTATTTTATGTGTGATATCAACCATTTATAACGTGTTTTTCTTCCAGGTAAAAGTACTGTTTTCAAATATTTCTTTACCAAAAATAGGCACATCTGTTTTAATCCAATTCACAATCGCTTCCGTGGCTTCATAGACTTGTTTTCTTCTGGTTGCCGAAACAAAGACAAACAAACAGATTTCTCCTGCTTTAACCACGCCCAAACTGTGATAAATGTGCATACAAATCAAATCGAATTGCGCGAAAGCTTTCTCTCTAATAACATTCAAGGCTTCGTCTGCCATTTCTTCGTAAGCAGTATAATCAATTGCAGCTACGGTTTGACCATCAATTTCATCGGCTCTGACCTGACCTAAAAAAATATTGTGTGCACCAATAGTCTTTTTTGATTGGTGTTTCGCGATCGACTGCCCTATAAATTCCGAAGAAATTGGCCCCTGAATGAAAACAGTTTTCTTACTCATGATGATTATTTTTATATTTTAGGAAACAGAAACACTTCCATTTGCAGTATTTCATCCAATGCTTTGGCACCACCTGCAATACTTTTGGCATTCTTAAAATTATTATTTCTAAGGATCTCCACTGCCTTTTTACTTCTAATTCCGGATTGACAAAAAACAAACAACGATGCATTAGCATCCAGTTGATCCAAGACTGATTCTAAACGATCTAGTGGAATTTGAAGCCCATTTTTGATTGCTATTTTTGGATACTCATCCAAATTTCGAACATCAAGAAAAACAACTGCTGAATTATTAATTTGTTCCAATGCAAGAGCAGCAAGGATTTCAATAGCTCCGCTTTCAACTGAGCTGTATTTATTTTCGAAAGCTACTATATCGATAGTATTCACAGCTGTTTTTGAAAACTCAAATTTCTGTTGTTCGTTATTCAACATATTATAAACCAATAATTTTCCAGACAACAACTCCCCTATTCCCAAAACCATTTTTAATACTTCATTAGCCTGAAACATACCGATGATTCCAACCGATATTCCCATAACCCCTGCATCATTACAGTTCCTAACGTCATTGGCTTCCTCTGGAAATAAACAGCGGTACGTAGGTCCATTTTCATAATTAAAAATAGAAACCTGCCCTTCAAATTTATAAATGGAACCGTAAACAAAAGGTTTGTTGGTTGCACAACACGCATCATTAATCAAATATTTAGTATTAAGATTATCCGTGGCATCAACCATAATATCATACTGTCGGAATAATGAAATTGCATTTTTAGCGTCTAATTTTTCAGTGATTGCATTTATTTTTATAGAAGGATTTAGTGCCAAAGCCATTTCTTTTGCCTCAAGAACTTTACTTTTTCCAACCGAACTACTTTTGTAAATAACCTGGCGCTGCAAATTGGTAACTTCGATTCTATCATCATCAATAATCCCAATTTCCCCTATTCCGGCTGCAGCCAAATAAGGTAAAACAGCCACACCCAATCCGCCGGCACCAATGATCAATACTTTGGCTTGTTGCAGTTTTTGTTGCCCATTAATACCTACTTCAGGAAGTATAATTTGTCGGTTGTATCGTGCTGTTTCCATAACTCAGTAGAAAATTTATAATTTATCCTCCAGCAAATGGCGGTAATAAAGCAACAATATCATTGCTTTTCAAAATATAATTTGCTGTATCCTGTACTATCTTTTGATTAATTGCAACACTAAAAGAAAGTTGACTCAATTGGTACTTTTGTTCTAATGATGCTATTAATTGATGTAAAGGTAAATCAGAAAAAGAAACTTCTTCTCCTTGACTTCTTGTTTTTTCAGCTATGGCGCCAAAATATTTTACTGCGATCATGCTGTTAAATTTAAGTTTTGAAAAATGAACTCATCTTCTAAAAATTCCTCTTGAAAATAAGTCGTTAATTTTGAAGCATTTCCCACTACCTCACCAATGACAATAATGGCAGGAGACGAAAGCTGTTGCTCTTCGACTAATTTCATGATAGAACTTATGGTTCCAACCACTTTTTTCTCCGTGTCTTTTGTTCCGTTTTGAATGATGGCAACAGGCAAATCGTCGGTTCTGTTGTTTTGATAAATTGAAATAATCTCATCCAGTTTATTCATTCCCATCAAAATAACCACCGTTGCTGATGACTGAGAAGCCAAAGCCACGTCTTTAGATAATTTATGATCCGAAGTAGTTCCGGTAATTACCCAAAAACTTTCGGCTACCCGTCTTTGTGTCAGACTTATTCCATTGGACGCCGGCACACCTAAAGCCGATGAAATTCCAGGAACAATGGCGGTTTCTAAATCAAATTTCTGTGCATATTCGATCTCTTCGCTTCCTCTTCCAAAAACAAACGGATCCCCGCCTTTCAACCGAACGACGTGACCAAAACGATTTGCCATCGACACAATCAATTCATTAATTTGATCTTGACTGTAAGCGTGACAACCAAAACGCTTTCCAACAAAAATGATTTCTGCATGGGTCGCATACTGCAACAACTCTTCATTTACAAGTGCATCATACAAAACAACATCAGCACTTTCCAATACTTTGATTGCTTTTAAAGTGATCAACTCTACATCTCCGGGACCTGCCCCTACGATTGTCAATTTTGGTGTATTTGAATTTTTCATTTTAACTAAGATAAATTGGTATTCAATTCGTTTAACTCGGCAACAGAATTTATATTTTTAAACAGATCACGTTTTTCGTCCGTAACTCGAATCAATTCATATGCCACTTTTGACAGCAAACGCGTCATTTTCAAATCATTATCATCAATTGCCTTTTTTAAAACAGGCAGTATGGCTGTAGAATAAATTCCGATCAGAGGATGAATCCGGTCTGTGTCCCCAAAAACAGAAACATCAAAATTTGAGTTGTGTTTTTCTATCAATTCCAATAGTATTTCGGTAGAAATCAATGGAATATCGCAACTCAATATCAAATTCATTTCACTTTCTGAATGAACCAAAGCGGTATATATTCCACCCAAAGGTCCTTTATCAGCTACTATATCTCTTATTTTCCTGTATGCCAAATAATCGTAATCGCTGGTATTGGTAATCAATTGAATGTTACTTGATATTGGCAAAACCGCTTCAATAACATGCTCAATAAAAGGTTTGTTTTGATACAACACCAAGCCTTTTTCCGACTGCATTCGGCTGCTTTTTCCTCCACAAAGAATCGATACTTGCATACTTTATAATTTATTTGCCTGAATACAAAAACGCAACCACATTAATAATACGCTGAATAAAATAAAAAATCATTATTTACTTTCACCATCTTGCAGCTATTAATGAAGTGGAATAACCATCACTTCCTGATCTTTTTCAATATTTACCACATCATAAGGCAAATAAATTAAAGCATTTGCTGTCGCAAAAGTGTTTAGCATGGCTGAACTTTGACTCTCTAAAACCGTAACTTTTTCATCATCATATACCGCTTTCAAAAATAAGGTTTTCCCTGATGTGTTTTCAAATTGGGCAGTTATTTTTCTTTTAATTTTTGGTAAATGAATCGCCTCAAAACCCATATTTATTTTTAGCGCCGGATGAACATAAATATAAAAACTAGTCAATGTCGAGGCTGGATTTCCAGGCAAGGCAAAAACAATCGTTTTGTCTTTTTTTCCAAAAAACAACGGTTTTCCAGGTTTCTGATTAATTTTGTAAAACAACTCTTCTACTCCATTGGATAAAAGCGCTTCTTTTACAAAATCATAATCTCCAACCGAAATTCCGCCCGAAACAAGTACAACATCAAAAGCAGAAAGACAACTTTTCAAAACTCTTTTTGTCGCTTTTAAATTATCTTTTACGCGGAACGTTTCTATTTTCTTAATCCCAATTCCCTGCAAAGCAGATTCAAGCATAATGGAATTACTTTCGTAAATCTTTCCCTCTGATAATTTTTTGCCCACTTTTACCAATTCGTTCCCCGTAACAACAATAGCTACTTTTGGCTTGGCATAAACTGTTATTTCCGTTATTCCTAAACAAGCTAAAAAACCTATAGCAGCGGGAGTAATCAAGGTATTATTTTCAAGTACCAGTTCATTTTCTTTTATTTGCTCCCCTTTGTTTCTAACATTTGCAAAACGGGCAGGCATTTTGTTAATTTCAACCGTTTTATCTTTAATCTCGGTATGTTCCTGCATCACAACCGTGTCCAAATTATCCGGAACATAAGCCCCTGTAAAGATACGTATCGCCTGATCTTTCTTTATTTTTTTATTCGAAAAATCACCTGCCTGTGAAGTACTTACTACGTTAAACTGTTGCAATTCACTATGTGCAAAAGCATAACCATCCATTGCTGATTGACGGAAGGGCGGCATATCCATTGTAGAATAAATCGCTTCTGCCAAAATAAAACCAAGTGATTTGGCCACTTTAATTTTTCTAATAGGCATCTTGCAACTATTCTCTGCAATAATCGATAAGGCTTGGTCCACTTGTATCATACATTTATGAATAAAACTAAGTAAAAATACTTATTGCAAATATACGTAAATATGTCAAGTTGAACCAACAATTAACTATAATTGCATGCAAAATGAATATAGCAAGATTTAAACCGTTTTATTTATTAAAAAATGAACAAAGTAATCCCAAATCTGTAAAATCCGTAAAAAAGAAAGCCCAAAATCGACATAGATTTTAGGATTTCATATACTCATTCAAAATTTTAAGACAATTCAAGAAAAAACTGTACCTGCAAACAGACCAGCCCTTCAGCTCTAAATTATCTGTTATAGTGCTATTTCAAATAAACTAGAAGAACCTCCCTTGTAATGTTCAGGAAGATTAGCTGTAACTGGATATTCTGTTATTCCCAAATAAGTAAAACCACAACTTACATAATAGTCATTTAGTTTGCCGTTCCCACTTCCAGTGTCCATTCGAATAAATTGCTTCTGATTTTCTAATGCAAATTCTTTCGCCCAATCTACAATTCGTTTCGTAAAACCATTTCCTCTAAATAAAGGATTTGTGCAAATTCTATGAATGTAAACAGACGGTTCCTTATCTTTCTCCTGCCAAATAAAAGGATCACTGTATGTCACTGCAAAAACACAGGCAATTTGCCCGTCAACAATTATTTTCCATTGTCTGTTTTCGTTGATTTCAGTTTCTATTAATGACCGTTCAAACCCTTTCCAATGTTTTTTCGCAATGCTTTTTTGATATGTGGTTCCTTCCTCATATAAATTAAATATGGCGTCAATATCTCCCAAAGTACTATTTGCTACTATCATATTTAATTCCTTTGTTCTATTAAAATTAGTAACCGCAATAGCCATGCAAAACCAATTTCAAGTTAATTACTAAAAATCCAACTCTTGCCAAATTGTCGGCTGTGCATTTTTTTTAGATACTGTTTTTTATAAATTCCGTCGTTACTATTGTCGCAAATTCTTCATTTAAACTTGCTAACGCAGTTTCGTGAATAAGATTTGCAGAATAGTTCTGACCGTCAATCCCTTTCTTATTAAAAGTTGCGGTTGCGTCCGACACCAGATACGTTTCGTAACCGAAATTTCCTGCCATTCTCGTTGTTGTCGAAACACAATGGTCGGTTGTTAACCACACAATCACAAGTTTAGTTATTTTATTAATGTCAAGTTGCTCTTTTAAATCTGTTCCAATAAAAGAACTATTTACATTTTTTTTAATGATTCTTTCTCCTGCAATTGGTAAAACAATATCTTTAAATTCATTTCCGATGTTAGTTTCATTAAGCAACGAATTTGGATTTGAAGAACAATGTTTGATATGAAAAACAGGCAGCTTATATTTTCTCCAAAGGGTTAAAAGTTCGCTTGCTTTTTTTTCTGCATCGAAATTATTTCTTTCTCCGCCCCAGTATTCTATAGTATCAAATCCTTTTTGGATGTCAATAAGTAGTAATGCTGGATTATCTGTTTTTGAAATGCTCATTTTTTTTATTTTATCAGGTTTTCCTTTTCAGCTTATAGCAACCAACTATTCAATAGGCAAAATAAGAGTTGAAGTAACCGCTTCCAAAACTTCAAAAGCCGTTTCCGCCATCTTGTTTCCTTTAGTGTCCAAAAGTGGATTTATTTCGACAAATTCGATGCAAACTACCTTTTTACTTTCGATAATCTGGTTAATGATTGCAATGACTTCGTATTGATCAAACCCTTTTGGCACCGGCGTTCCCGTTCCATAGGAAATCATATCACAATCCATGGAATCCACATCAAAAGAAATATAAAGGATATCACAATTGGTAAGCTCTGCCAAAGCCTCCGTCACACAAGTCTGAAGTCCTCTATATCGCACTTCATGAACCTTATAATTCCTCATATGCAACTTTTCCATCTGCTTGTCTTCGGCTTCTTCGGTATCTCGAACACCAAAATAAATAACGTCTTCAGCCAACACTTTAGCACCTTCACTGCCAATATTCTTCATCTTCTCCCAATGCTGTTGCGTTTCAAGCGGCACATCATTATTCTGACAATTTAAATTATCATCTGCAAGAACTGCCGATAAGGGCATGCCATGAATATTCCCCGAAGGCGATGTATACGGCGAATGCAAATCAGCATGGGCATCAATCCAAATCACTCCTAATGTCTGTTCCGGATAAGCTGTTTTTATACCGCTTATGGTCCCTACTGCCGAGGAATGATCTCCTGATAAAACTATCGGAAAATAATTCTGTTGCAGATTTTTCTTTACAGTGTTACAAACTCTGGTGCACTGCTCCACTACATGTTCAATTCTCTTGGCGGAAGTGCTTCGGTTTTTATCATAAATGGATTCGTTATGTGTTTTCACATCGTCAAACTCAAATTGATTAAAATAGTCGCTGTCCTGATTAATTGCAGCGATTTCGATAGCATCGATACCTAAATCCGAACCTCGGGTTCCTGCACCGATATCAGACCGGTTTTTGATTAATTTTATTGCTTTTTCCATTAAATTACCTGAAATCATTTAATGCTCTTTCGATAATCCCAAGGCACTCGTGAATTTGTGTTTCGGTAATAACTAATGGCGGTGCCAAACGTATTTTATTTCCGTGTGTAGGTTTTGCCAATAAACCATATTCACTGAATTTCATACAAATATTCCAGGCTAAATCAGAGTCTTCATCGCAATTGATAACAATCGCATTTAGCAAGCCTTTACCCCGAACCAATTTAATTAGCGGATTTCTGGATGCAATTTCGTTAAGTCCGGTTCTCAAAACCACCCCTAAGTAGGCCGCATTTTGTGCTAAATTTTCATCACGAACTACTTCAAGGGCTGCAATGGCAACGGCTGCCGCAACTGGATTCCCCCCAAAAGTAGAGCCATGTTGACCTGGTTTGATGACATTCATAACCGGATCATTGGCCAAAACTGCCGAAACCGGATAAACACCACCCGAAATAGCTTTTCCCAAAATTAAAATGTCAGGTTGGACATTTTCATGATGCACGGCCAGCAACTTTCCGGTACGCGCAATTCCTGTTTGTACTTCATCAGCAATAAATAAGGCATTGTATTGCTCACAAAGTACTTTGGCTTTCGCCAGATAGCCATCGGCCGGAACATAGACCCCAGCTTCCCCCTGAATAGGTTCCACTAAGAAACCAGCGATATTTTTAGTCGATTTTAAAGCATTTTCCAATGCTTCAATATCATCATAAGGTATTTTTATAAATCCTGCCGTGAAAGGGCCAAAACTCTTACGCGCATTTTCATCATTCGAAAACGAAATGATTGTAGTCGTTCTTCCGTGGAAATTGTTCTCACAGACAATTATCTGCGCTTGATTCTCTGGAATTCCTTTTACTTCATACGCCCATTTTCTACAAAGTTTCAAAGCTGTTTCTACTGCTTCGGCACCCGTATTCATTGGCAATACCTTATCAAAACCAAAATATTTGGTTACAAATTCCTCATAAGGTCCCAATTGATCGTTATAAAAAGCGCGAGAAGTCAAAGCTAGGGTCTGCGCTTGTTTTACCATTGCTGCAACAATTTTCGGATGACAATGTCCCTGATTTACTGCCGAATAAGCGGACAAGAAATCATAATATTTTTTTCCGTCAACGTCCCAGACATACACGCCTTCTCCTTTTTCTAAAACTACCGGTAAAGGATGATAATTATGAGCGCCATACTTATTTTCTTTTTCTATAAATACTTCAGATTTTGAAGAAAGTGCTTGATGTGACTGTTCCATGACTTATTATTTTTTTTAAACTTTCAAACAAAAATATATAATATTTTTTATTTCACAATAAAAAATGATAATTTTGACTTATTTTTTTGATGTAAAAACAAATAATAACTTTTATTTGTACGAAAATAAGTCATTCTGTAATAAAAATATTTACTTTTCCTTTCGATCAGAGGTGAAATAATAATTACTTTTATAAATGGTAGAAAAACACTTTTTTAATTTAAAATAAATTTCATGGATGCATTAGATGAATTCGATATCAATATTATTAAAGAATTGGAAAAAGATGGTCGTATGGCATTTTCTGCTATTGCCGCTACGCTAAAGATATCCAATACCATGGTTCATCAGCGGGTCAATCGGTTGACCGAGCAAGGAATTCTAGCGGGAATAAAACCCGTTATAAACGAAAAGAAAATTGGGTACGACTGGGCTTCTTTTACGGGCATTACCTTAAATAAAGATCAGGATTCCAACAGAATAATAGAGGAATTAAAGAACATTCCCGAAATCACGGAATGTTATTATGTCACGGGTTCTTTTACGCTTTATATCAAAATAGTAGCCCAGAACCACGAGCACATGAGAAAAATCCTTTATGAGAAAATTGATAACATTCCCGGCATTTCAAAAACCGATTCCATTATAGAACTTGGCTGCGCATTTAAAAGGAACATTACTTTATAACTCAACCAATCATTTTTTGTTATAAAAAAATCAAAAAAAGGATATTTATAGATAAAAACCACAATTTATTTAGATATTTGTGTAAAAAATAAAACTTAATGAAAAATATAGCCTTATTTATTTTAGGAATACTATTATTTTCAAATAGCACTTTTGCACAACTGAAATCAGTAAAATATAGTGATGGTGCTCAGGTTCTGAATGGATTTCAAATTCAGCCAATGAAAAAAAGCCCTCAAAAAACGGGCATTCTAATTCTTCCTGCCTGGAAAGGGATTGATAAGCATGCTAAAAACACTGCAGAGCGTTTGGCTAAGCTTGGATATTATGCCTTTGTAGCAGATATTTATGGTGCTGGAAATTATCCAAAAGACAATGCCGAAGCGGGCCAAAAAGCAGGTTTCTACAAAACAAACTATGCTGCATACCAAAAACGAATTTCATTAGCGTTGCAACAATTAATTAAATCTGGAGCAAATCCTGATAACATTGTCGTAATGGGATATTGTTTTGGCGGAACCGGAGCGCTTGAAGCAGCTCGTGCACATTTGAATGTAAAAGGAGTGGTTTCTTTCCATGGCGGATTAGGAAAAGACGCTTCTCGCCCGGCAGAACCTATAACAGCTAAGGTGTTAGTTTGCCATGGTGCTGACGATCCCTATGAATCGAAAGAAGAAATCGCCTCTTTCCAACAGGAAATGAGAGACACTAAAGCGGACTGGCAAATGGTTTATTATGCTAATGCAGTGCATGCTTTCACAGATCCGGAAGCAGGAAATGACAATTCAAAAGGAGCTGCCTACAATGAAAAAGCAGCCAAACGTTCTTTCGAACATTTCAAGGTTTTCTTGAATGAAGTCTTGAAAAAATAATTATGATTGATTATAATTAAAAAAACGCTTTTATGGGGAAAACCGTTTTACGAAAGGATAAGACATGCCTAAATTGCAGCTATGTCGTAGCAAACAGATTCTGTCCTAATTGCGGGCAGGAAAACACGGATACCCGCAAAACATTCCATCATTTGTTCATTCATTTTTTTGAAGATCTAACGCACTATGAAAATGCTTTTTGGAAAACTATAAAAAATCTTATTTTCAAACCCGCGACTCTAACTAAGGAATATCTTTCGGGAAAACGACTGTCCTATTTAGCACCGGTTCGGCTGTATATTTTCATCAGTTTCATTACGTTTTTCCTTATAACAGTTTTCCCGAATGAAAAATCAGATTTGGTCAAAATCAATAAAAAGGAATCCATAACAAATCCCATAAATGATAGTTTAAAAATACCGGAAAAAGCAAAAGACACAATATTTAATCCTCGTATTGATTCAATAAAAGGAGAAGAAGTCATTAAAAATAACGGGAATGCCAATGGCAAAGTTCCTTTTTTAAATTTTGGCTATAAATCAGTTCGCGAATTAGATTCGATACAACTGCATACTCCAGAATCTGAAAAATTATCGGAATTCAGTTATTTAATCAATCGGAAATTTCAAGAGGTAAAAGACAAAAACAAAGAGGAATTATTTGAAAAATTTAAAGAATCATTCCTTCATAATTTCTCAAAAGTATTATTCATTTACATGCCTCTTTTCGCCTTTTTCTTATGGGTGTTTCATAATAAAAAACGGTGGTATTACTTTGATCATGGTATCTTTACACTACATTATTTTTCATTCTTATTGTCAGTGTTTTTAATACTGTTCCTGGCCACTAAACTATTTTCTTTATTCAGGGATTCTAACGGTATCAGTTTCATTGCCGGAGTGCTTAATTTTGTAGGAATCTCTTGGATGCTGTATTACTTTTTTCCGGCTCATCATCGCTTTTATGGAGAAACACGTTTGGTATCCTTTATAAAAAGTATCCTTTTGTTTTTTATCAATTTCATTATAATCATTATAACACTTACATTATTTGCTATTTACACCTTTATTAATTTACATTAAAAAACATGAAAAAAATAACCCTATTATTAAGTTTGCTGTACGTTTTAAACATAAGCTGCACTACGCAAAAAATGAGCGTTGCTGTTGTAGAACCTACAAAATACATGAATACCATCACTGCCGGTGATTTAAAAACACATCTTTATATTGTCGCTGCAGATTCAATGGAAGGGCGCGAAACGGGATCAGCAGGTCAGAAAAAAGCAGGAGTTTATCTTATCAGTCAATACAAGAAAAACAATATTCCTTTTCCTAAAGGAGCTACCAGTTACTATCAAAAAATTCCGGCAGCTTTCCTGAATGCCAAACGAAATGAAAACTTATCTGATTCCGAAAACATTTGGGCGTACATCGAAGGTTCTGAAAAACCAAATGAAGTTCTGGTCATTTCAGCCCATTACGACCACGTCGGTATCAAAAATGGTGAAGTTTACAATGGTGCGGATGATGATGGTTCCGGAACGGTTGCTTTGTTGGAAATTGCACAAGCATTCGAAAAAGCAAAAAAAGAGGGGCATGGTCCAAAACGCTCCATACTTTTCCTTCACGTTACAGGCGAAGAGCATGGCTTACACGGTTCACGTTTTTACTCGGAAAATCCTTTGTTTCCTATCGCAAATACGATTACAGACATCAACATTGATATGATTGGCCGTCGTGACGAGGCACATGCGAATACCAACAATTATGTATACCTGATTGGCGCGGATCGTTTATCAACTGATTTAGACAACATTTGCACCATAGCAAACGCTAAGTATGTCAAAATGGATTTGGATTATAAATTCAACGACCCTAAAGATCCTAATCATTTTTATGAGCGTTCTGACCATTATAATTTTGCCAAAAATGGAATTCCGGCGGTATTCCTTTTCAATGGCGTACATGCTGATTACCATCAAAAAACGGATGAAGTGGATAAAATAGAATTTGATGCTCTGGCCAAAAGAGCCCAACTTGCTTTTGTAATCGCATGGGAATTGGCTAACAGAGAAAATCGTCCTGTAGTAGATAAAAAATAGATAATGCACCACGGTATATTCCACCAAAAAAGCGAGTCGAATCCCACATTGCAAAAGAAGTTCACTGAACTGCTGTTAATAAATAGACATGAAGTAATCTTTTTTGTGTTTCCAGCAATGACATAAAAAGGGTTTCCACTACTATCCCTTGTGCCTGTACAAAGAGAGCTTTGGATTTTCCTTCAAAGCTCTCTTTTTTTTATGTATTGCAAAACGTCTCGGATTCCTTCCAAGACAATTATAGATCAAGACAGTACTACTTTTTCTTCGAAGTTTCTATAGGTCGATTGTTTCTGGACCACTCGCTCCAAGATCCAACATACAGTTTTGGGATTTCAAGACCTGCATAAGCTATTGCCAAAAGCGTATGGCAGGCCGTTACTCCGGAACCACAATGCACGATAATATTCTCAGCTTTTTTACCCCCAAATTCTTTTAAATAATTATTCTTCAGTTCATCCGGCGATAAGAAAAGCCCATTAGAATCCAAATTAGTGGTAAAAGGAATGTTTATGGCTCCCGGAATATGACCGGCAACTAAATCTATAGGTTCTTTTTCTCCACTGTATCGTTCCTCATCACGAACATCTATAATAAGAAAATCAGTATCTTTTGTTACTTTATCAATTTCTTGGATATCAGCTAAAGGCAACAGCCATTTTTCAATTTTATACGGTGCTTTTTTCAACGTGATTTCTATTTTTGAACTTGTTGGAAACCCTGCTTTAATAGCCTCCTGCCATCCGCCATCTAACACCTGAACTTTGTTATGCCCGGCAGATTTTAACATCCACCAGAAACGTGCTGCTGCATTGGAGGCATTTTTGTCATCATATACCACTACATGACTCTTTGGTGCTATACCGAGATTGGTTAATGTTTCGGAAAATTGTTCAAGCGTAGGCAAAGGATGCCGGCCTCCTAGGGCTACATCCGCATTTATCGTAGCCAGCTGCGTATTTAAATCAACATACAAAGCACCTTCTAAATGTTTTGCTTCATAATTTTCTTTAGCACCACCTCCACTACCGGCATCAATAATAACCAATTCATTGTTTGGAAGCAGGGCAATTAATTCAGCAGGCTTTATAATTGGTGAGATCTCTTGATGCATATTTCTTAGTTTTTAAAATCGTATATTAATTTCTTGTTATTTCACAAGTGCAACCAACCAAATAGTTAAAAAACAAATGATTAACAGCTTTTCGGCTGTGCTAATTTATACTATTATTTACAATCCACAAAACAACAAGTACAACAAAAAACCACAAAGAATAATTGTACCTACAGGAATTCACCCCATAAAAAAAGCCCACTTATGTGGACTTTAAAATTGTCTTTTTCTAGTTTATTAATAGTTGCACTATATTTTAACTTTTAGAATAATAGTTTAAGCATTTTCATCAAACTCAATTTTGTCGGCACTGTCTATTGCGTATAATGGTTTCTCCATCGGTAATGTAAAATAAAAAGAAGAGCCTTCGCCTTCTATACTTTCTACCCATATTTCACCACCATTTTTTTCTAAAAAACCTTTTACTAACAATAATCCTATCCCGGCACCTTTATTTTGAATCCTCGCTTTTGAAAGTATATTCATTTGTGGCGTAAAAAGTTTGTTTTGAATTTCTTTGGACATGCCAATACCGGAGTCCTTTATTTGAACTATTATTTTATCTTCCTTAGTTTTTGCTGAAACTGTAATTTTCCCTCCGGGAAGTGAATGCTTAATGGCATTAGAAACTATATTTTGAATAACGGAGAGCAGCATTTTTCCATCTGCAAAAACACTGGTATTCTCTTTAATTTCATGATGAAGATTTATTGCATTTAATGAAGCAGTATCATTTAAAGTATCAAAGACTTTTTGTACATACTCAACAAGCTCAATTTTTCTGGGAGAAAATACTTCTGCCGCGTATTTTATTCTCGCCCACTCGACTAAGTAGTCTAACATATTCAACTCATCTATTGATGCTTTGTAAAGGAGCTCGAGCATTTCTTTAACTGTATTTGGCTCCATTCTTTCAAAATTTGATTTCAAATATCCTGTAGTGGCAATAATACTGGATAATGGGCTTCTCAAATCATGCGAAAGTATAGCAAGAACACTCTCTTTATGAGTATTTAGATCTTCCAGTTCTTTTACATATTTTTTTATGGCGTCTTCTGATTTCTTTCTTTCCGTTACGTCACGAAGGATCTTAACGTATCCTAACATCTCCCCATCAATTCCAGTGAGCGGAAAAACCAAACCATACGCATAAAATTCACTCTTGTCTTTACAAATGTGCCATCTATTATCTGTTGCTCTTCCCTCTTTTAGCGCAGTTTCAATTTCCTTTTTCGGAATACCATTTTGTATGTCTTCTTCTTTAAAAATTATATCAAAATGCTTTCCTATAATTTCATCCGGTTCATAACCAAAAATTTTTGATGCCCCTGAACTCCAGCTGTTAATTACAAATTCATTATCAAGAGTAAAAATAGAGTAATCTTGTAAACTGTCTATGATCTGGCTATAAAACTCAGCAGTTGGAATATAATTACTTTTAAGAATTTTAGAATCAATTTGCTCGTTTTCCATTTGGTCAATTATAATGATATTTAAAAATTTTGAATGCAAAATAGTATTTGAAAATCAGGTCTGAACGTGCTCAAAGATATACAAAAGGAAGCACGAATAGTGAAAAACAAACAATATTAACCTAATGTAAATGGCTCACAGCGAAACGGTCTGTTCCTAAATTCATTTTCATTTTATGTTTTTCACTAATTGCTTTGTGTCCACTACAAAACCTTTCGCACCAGTTTTCGGTATTTAATTATTCAGAAACATTTCTTTTGATGATTAAATTCTGTATGCCTTCTTCGATTCCACTAATTTACAGGATCCATACTCCCCTCTTTTACAATATTCAGTCCAATAAATAAAACCGGGCAATCCCACGAAAGTTTATTCCACAAAAAAAGCCCCAAATTTCTTCGAGGCTTTTGCATTTTGGGTGGATGACCGGGTTCGAACCGGCGACCCTCGGTACCACAAACCGATGCTCTAACCAGCTGAGCTACAACCACCATTTGCTTAGCGGTGGCAAATATACAACATAAGTTTACTTCTGCAAATAATTTTTTTAAAAAATTACAGCAAAATCATATCAAATCTCCTAAGCTATTGACTGCCAAATATCTTTCAACCGTAAAACCTTCTGCATAATCTACTCCTACAAGCCTTCCTAAATCCTGTGACCGGTAATTCAGGCTCTCAAAAAAGTTCTTACTTGTTATTGGCGATTCCGGTTCTTTCGAATTCGCATCATAAAACTGCGAACGATACGCGAGGATAGATTCGATTTTCTTATCGGTAAAACCTGTGATATTAACTACAAAATCAGGCACTATGTTTTTCCACTGTATATAATGATAAACCAATTTTGGTCGCCAGGCCACTTGATTTTCGCCATTAACTATAGTTTCTATCTTTCTCAATCCCGATAAAAAACAAGCATCAGAAACCAGTTTACTTCCTTTTTGATGATCAATATGACGATCCTCAACTGCATTGCACAATACAATTTCAGGTTGGTATTTGCGAATCATTTTTATGATTTCCAATTGGTGTTTTTCGTCGTTGACAAAAAAACCATCGCGCATTTCCAGATTCTCGCGTACCGAAACGCCCAGAATTTTTGCGGCAGCATTGGCTTCTTGATCTCTAATTTCAGCTGAACCGCGTGTTCCTAATTCACCACGAGTTAAATCAATGATTCCGACGGTTTTTCCTAATGAGATTTCTTTTAAAATGGTTCCTGCGCAACCCAATTCCACATCATCAGGATGGGCACCAAAAGCAAGTATATCTAATTTCATTTATTTATTATTTTCTGTTATTTGTCTTCTGCAATCTGCAACACCTTTTTCATCGTCATCGATTTATTGACACTTTCGCTCCACTCCTTTCCCGGAATACTGTCTTTTGTGATGCCGCAACCCATATACAAATGTGCCTGAGAATCTACAATTTGCATACAACGTAAATTTACAAACAAATTAGAGCTTACTGAATCTGTTGCAAAACTGCTGTTCAACTCCCCTAAAAAACCCGTATAAAAACTCCTGTCGTAATTTTCATTTTCCAAAATAAAAGCTTTGGACTGATCTTTTGGCAAACCACAGACTGCCGGTGTGGGATGCAACAACTCGATTACCTGCTGCAGACTGGAGTTCGAATTCAGTACCCCCCAAATATCCGTTTTTATATGCCAGACGCTTCCCGCTTTGACACTGTAGGGTTTGGTAAGTGAAACTTCCAAAGCAACGCCTTGCAAGACTGAAACTATATAATCCGAAACATATTGCTGTTCTTCTTTCTCTTTTTTATCCCAAACTATCTCCCCTGAGCCGTTATCTTTTTGAGTTCCCGCCAAAGCCATTGTCTCAAATACATTCACATTGGCTTTTAATAATTGCTCGGGTGTAGCACCGAGCCACAGTCCTACTTTTGGATGAAAAAAGCAATACACAAAAGTAGCGGGATACAACTGGACCAACTTTTCGAAGACCGTAACCAAATCAAAATCAACCAAATCAACTGTTTCTTTACGGGACAGGACCACTTTCTTAAATTCATCATTTTCAATGGCTTGAATTCCTTTGGCCACCAATCTTTCATACTTTTTTTTGGCTGCTGCATTTGGTTCCTTACATTCCCCTTCAAGAATGTCAACTTTTTTTTTGTTCCAAATAACGCCAACTATTTCGGAGTGATTTTCAGGAATCAAATAGGTTTGATCGCCATCAAAAGAGGCAAAAACAAAGCCTTTTTCGGTAAAATCTTCCACTTTGTACAATTCGTCATTTTGCTGAAAAAGTCCAATTACCCGATCTGAATTGGGTTTGCAATACAATACAAATGGTAAATTTTGCTCCAGTTGATTTTTGACTTTATCTAAAATTACTTCCATTATTTGTCTTCACTTTTTCTTTTTGGCAAAACCATATTCGTCAATTTACAAAGCGAAATCAAATTATCCTTTTCATCCGTAATTCGTATTTCCCAAAGATGAATGCTTCTCCCCTTGTGTATGATTCTTGCAGTTGCCGTCACGATTCCGTCCCGTTTTGCTTTCAAATGATTTGCCGTTATTTCAATTCCGCGCACTTCACTGTGCTCTGAATTTACATACAACATCGATGCCGCACTTCCCACACTTTCGGCCAAAGCCACCGAAGCGCCTCCATGTAATAATCCCATCGGTTGATGCACCGATGGATTTACCGGCATTGTTGCCACTAAATAGTCTTCCCCTGCATCAGTATATTCGATATTCAGGGTTTGCATCAATGTATTTTTTGAAATTTGATTACAATATTTAAGGATTTTTTCTTTGTCGAATGTCATGTTTTTGGCTTTAAAAATGTAAAATTAAATAAAAGATAAGTTACAAAATAGCAAATGCAATTGTTATTCTAAATTGAATTTTGAAAATCGTTTCCTATCCAAATAAGATTTTCCCTATTTTTACAAAAAAACTATCGAAATGCGTTCCATAACTGTATTGCTTTTTATTGGGATATTGCTGTCCGTCTGCGCTTGTCGTTCTGATTTTGACACAGTAGCCAGCGCAGGCAATTTGACGTTTTCGAAAGATACAATCTACCTGGATACCGTTTTTACGAACATAGGCTCCAGCACCTACCGACTGAAAGTCTACAATCACAGTAAAAATGACATTACTATTCCAACAATAAAATTAGGAAAAGGACTGAGTTCTAAATACAGAATGACAGTCGATGGAATGCCGGGAACCGACGGAAAAATATTCAATAACGTGGATCTTTTAGCCAGAGACAGCTTGTATATTTTTATAGAAACCACTGCTAATATAGCTGATGCCAATCCAACTGACTTTCTATACACCGACCAAATTCAGTTTGATAGTGGTGAAAATTTGCAAAACGTGGCATTGGTAACGCTTATTCAGGATGCGGTTTTTCTATATCCAAAACGCTTTGCTGACGGAACCACAGAAACACTTCCTATAGGCGAAGAAAAAATTGATGGTTTTTATCTCGATGAAAATGATCCTGTAAATGGTAACGAATTGCAGTTTACCAATACAAAACCGTATGTTATTTATGGTTACGCCGCCATTCCTTCGGGAAAAACGGCAACTTTTGACGCAGGTGCCAGGGTTCATTTTCATGCACATTCCGGTCTTATTGTATCCAATAATGCATCCATAAATATTAGCGGAACCATTTCTGCAACAGATAAATTGGAAAAAGAAGTCATTTTTGAAGGCGACAGATTAGAACCCGAATATTCAGATGTTCCCGGTCAATGGGGAGCCATATGGTTAACGAATGGCAGCACGAATAATCACCTGAATCATGCTACTATCAAAAATGGAACTATTGGCCTACTGATTCAAAATAATGACGGTACAACTACAACTATAAAAAATACCCAAATATACAATTCAGCCAACTATGGGATTTTGGCCCAGACCGCAAAAATTAATGGCGAAAATATGGTTATCAACAATGCGGGACAAGCGAGTTTAGCTTGTTTGTATGGCGGAAATTATAAATTTACACATTGTACGTTTAACAACAACTGGAATAGCTCGGAACAAGTGGCTGTTTTAGTGAGCAATTACATTTTGGGAGCAGTTCCTGAAGTGAAAGATTTGACCGCAGCCACATTCAACAATTGTATTATTTACGGGTCGTACGCTAACGAAATGATTTTAAACAAAAAAGCGGGCGCTACTTTTGAATACCAATTCAACAATTGTTTGCTTAAATTTGATATTCTTTCCAATCAATTCAGTACGAATCCAAATTATCAATTTGAAACGGATGCAGTACATTACAAAGCGATTCTTTTAAATAAAGATCCTAAATTCCTGAAAGTTTCCCAAAACAAATTCAATATTGACGAGACTTCCGCCGCTTTCGCTAAAGGAAATTCGGTGTATTTGATTCCATTGGATATTTTAGGAAACACACGAACTTTACCTCCTGATTTAGGAGCGTATCAAAACAAATCGTTCCCTAAATAATTTGATTTCAAAGCAATTTCACTACCATTAATTGTGACAAAATTACGCTTTACTGAATAGCTGACTCAACTGATATCTCAATTTGAGTGTTTTTACATGCCGCCTTTATAGTTAATACAATCATAATTAGCCTCCCAATTAACTTCATATTTTCTTAACACAAACTATTAAAAAAGTTATAAATTTGTACGTATTCAAAAATTTATGATTTGAAAATCATGTTTTTGAACATGTAAACATGCCCCATCCCCAAATCTACTTCAAATTATGAAAAAAATCTACTCTGCACTAGTATTGCTATTCTTCACCGCTGGTTTTGCGCAAATACCAAATGGTTATTATTCAACTGCCACCGGAACTGGGTATACCCTAAAAACACAATTGTACAACATCATCAAAGGTCATATTGACAACGGATATGCGGGTTTATATACAACCTATCAAACTTCTGACATTGATAATTTTTATGAAAATGATGGTTCCGTTTTAGATATGTATTCTGAAAAACCTGCCGGAACTGACCCTTATAATTATTCTCCCGGAACAACACAAAGGTGTGGAACGTATAGTACTGAAGGCGACTGCTACAACAGAGAACACATCATTCCTCAATCCACTTTCGGTTCTTCTGCCCCAATGGTTTCGGACGCACATTTCATAACACCAACCGACGGAAAAGTAAACGGACAACGATCCAATTACCCACACGGTATGGTTGCCTCGCCAACATGGACTTCATTAAACGGCAGTAAACTCGGAGCAAGTACAACTGCAGGTTATTCCGGGACAGTTTTTGAACCGATAGATGAATTTAAAGGAGACATTGCCAGAATGTACTTTTATTTTGCAACGCGCTATGAAACTACAGTCTCCGGATACACTTATGCTATGTTTAACGGAACAAGCAATCAGGTATTTACTACTGCTTTTTTAAATATGCTTTTAGCCTGGAATACACAAGACCCTGTAAGTGCAAGAGAAATTGCTCGTAATAATGCTATTTACGGCACTCAAAATAATAGAAACCCTTACATTGACCATCCTGAATATGTACAGGCAATCTGGAATCCAACTGCTGATACCCAAGCGCCTACTGCTCCTGCAGGTTTAGCGGCAACAGCCACAACATCAAATTCAGTTTCTTTAAGTTGGACCGCTTCAACTGATAATGTCGGCGTAACGGGATACGATGTGTATCTCAACAATATTTTAAAAACAACTGTGACAGGAACAACATCAACTATCAGCGGACTAACAGCTTCAACAGCCTACTCTTTTTATGCAGTTGCTAAAGATGCAGCTGGGAATTCTTCAGGTTCAAGTAACATCGTTAATGCCACAACTGCGGCCGGAACATCAATTACCTATTGCACTTCTCAGGGCAATAGTACTGCAGATGAAAAAATTGGTAAAGTCCTTTTTGGATCTATAAATAATACAACTACCGGAACCGCCGGTTATGAAAATTTCACGGCACTAACTACAGCCACAACATCCGGAACTGCAATTACTATAACAATTACTCCTTCATGGACCAGTACCGTTTATAGTGAAGGGTATGCTGTTTGGATCGACTATAATAAAAATGGGCTTTTCACTGATGCTGGTGAACTCGTCTGGTCTAAAACAGCTTCAACAACAACTCCGGTATCAGGAACAATCACTATACCGACTACCGCTAGTTTAGGAACGACCACAATGAGAGTTTCAATGAAATATAATGCCATCCCAACTTCTTGTGAATCAATACCATATGGCCAGGTAGAAGATTATATTGTAAATATAATCGACGGAACAGCTGACACAAGTGCTCCATCAGCTCCTGCGGCTTTGGCGGCATCAGCAACAACTCAAACTACAACCAATTTATCCTGGACCGTTGCTACAGACAATGTGGGAGTTACCGGATACGACGTGTATCAGGGAACAACAGTATTAGGCACCGTAGCTACCCCCACTTTTAATGTTACCGGATTAACTGCCGCAACAGCGTATTCTTTCTCAGTAAAGGCAAAAGATGCAGCAGGAAATAGTTCAGTTGCAAGTAACACGTTGAATGTGACAACTGCTGCTGCGGGTGGTTCAACTGCAACCGATTTATTATTTTCAGAATATATTGAAGGTTCTTCAAACAATAAAGCGTTGGAGATTTCAAATGCAACTGGTACTGCAATCAGCTTATCTGTATATGTCGTTAAAAAACAAACCAATGGTGCCGGTTCCTGGAGTACAGGATTAAGCTTAACAGGAACTTTGAATAACGGAAGTAAATTCACCATTGTAAATAGTTTAATGGCGTCAAATTGTTATCCCATAAGCTCCGCAAACCTTTCTACATCAGCTGCCGAAATGGCTTTTAATGGAAATGATGCCGTAGGTTTATTCAAAAACGGAGTCCTGATTGACATCATCGGAACTTTTAATGGAGGAACGGCAAACTTTTCAGCCGATGAAACAATTAGAAGAAAATCAACCGTTACCTCGCCAACTATCACATTCAATAAAACAACACAATGGGATTCTTTCGCATCGGATACTTGTAATAATTTAGGAAGTCGTAGGGTCGAAAAATCTATCAAAGAAGCGGTTATTTTAGATTTAAGCGCTATAACGCTATATCCAAATCCAACAAATGGTAATTTCTCCATTAATAATACCGATAAAAAATATTCCATCGAAATTTACTCGATTATCGGTCAGAAAATATTTGAAGAAAAAAACACTACGAAGTCAGCGATTTCCGTTCCAAATATCCCAAAGGGGGCGTATATGGCCCGGGTTACTATCGATTCTAATTCGGTCATAAAAAAATTAATAATCAACTAGTTAAAAAGCGGCAAAATTGCCGCTTTTTTTATTTCAAAATTTAATCTTAATTGACTAAATTTGCACCGCAATACAACAAACTAAAAAACATGATCCATTTCTTTGAAAACCAAAGCAAAACTGTTTTTGCAGTACAAACGCAAAACGAAATTTCGGCTCAAGACATTTCAAAACTCAACTGGCTTTTCGCCAACTCCTATAAAATAGAAAAATCCGTCTTGACGGATTTTTTTGTTGGTCCTCGCGCCACTATGATAACGCCATGGAGCACCAATGCAGTGGAAATTACCCAAAACATGGGGATTTCCGGAATCATCCGAATTGAAGAATTTCACAAAGCAACAGCCGATTTTTCTGATTTTGACCCGATGCTTTCGCAAAAATACGCCGAGTTAAATCAAGATATTTTCACTATCAACGTACTTCCGGAAGCTATTTTAGATATCGAAGATATTGCAGCCTACAATAAAAAAGAAGGATTATCTTTGAGTCCGGAAGAAGTAGGGTATTTGGATAATTTAGCGATTAAATTAGGACGAAAACTAACAGATTCTGAAATTTTTGGTTTCTCACAAGCCAATTCAGAACACTGTCGCCACAAGATTTTCAACGGAACTTTTATAATTGATGGAGAAGAAAAAGAGTCTTCTTTATTCAAATTAATCAAGAAAACATCGCAAGAAAATCCTAACGATATTGTTTCGGCATACAAAGACAACGTTGCTTTTGTAAAAGGACCGCGGGTACAACAATTTGCTCCAAAAAGTGCAGACAAACCTGATTTTTATGAAGTAAAAGAATTTGATTCGGTAATTTCATTAAAAGCAGAAACACATAATTTCCCAACAACGGTAGAGCCTTTCAACGGAGCTGCAACGGGTTCTGGTGGAGAAATTCGTGACCGTTTAGCAGGTGGACAAGGTTCTTTGCCAATGGCGGGAACAGCAGTTTACATGACTTCGTACTCTCGTTTATCAGCAAACAGACCATGGGAAAATGGCATGACCGAACGAAAATGGTTGTATCAAACCCCAATGGATATTTTGATCAAAGCTTCCAACGGAGCTTCTGATTTTGGAAATAAATTTGGACAACCTTTAATTACAGGCTCTATTCTGACTTTCGAACACGAAGAAGACGCTCGCAAACTAGGTTTCGACAAAGTAATTATGCAAGCGGGTGGAATTGGTTACGGAAAATTAGATCAGGCAATTAAGAAAAAACCACAAACAGGTGATAAAATTGTCATCCTTGGCGGGGAAAATTATAGAATCGGAATGGGTGGAGCTGCAGTTTCTTCTGCCGATACCGGAGCTTTTAGTTCAGGAATTGAATTAAATGCGATTCAACGTTCGAACCCGGAAATGCAAAAACGTGCTGCCAATGCCATCCGTGGTTTGGTAGAAAGTGATATCAATCCAATTGTTTCTATTCACGATCACGGAGCCGGCGGACATTTAAACTGTCTTTCGGAATTAGTGGAAGATACCGGTGGATTAATTGATTTAGATAAATTGCCTGTGGGAGACCCTACCCTTTCGGCAAAAGAAATAATTGGCAACGAATCCCAAGAAAGAATGGGATTGGTTATCGGTAAAGAAAACATCGATTTATTGCAAAAAATTGCCGACCGGGAGCGTTCACCAATGTATCAGGTGGGTGACGTAACTGGAGATCACCGTTTTACTTTCGAATCAAAATCAACAGGTGCTAAACCAATGGATTTTGCCTTGGAAGACTTTTTTGGAAGTTCTCCAAAAGTGGTAATGACCGACAAAACAATCGAAAGAAACTACGCTGATTTAGACTATTCGGTAAAAAACATCGCAACTTATTTAGAGCAGGTACTTCAGTTGGAAGCCGTGGCTTGTAAAGACTGGCTGACTAATAAAGTGGACCGTTGTGTAGGTGGTAAAGTTGCCAAGCAACAATGTGCCGGTCCATTGCAGTTGCCATTGAACAATTGTGGTGTGATGGCTTTGGATTATTTAGGAAAAGAAGGAATCGCAACATCGATTGGTCACTCTCCTGTTGCAGCATTAATTGATCCTGTTGCAGGAAGCAGAACTGCCATTGCAGAAGCATTGTCTAACATTGTTTGGGCACCTATTAAAGATGGTCTGGATGGGATTTCCCTTTCGGCCAATTGGATGTGGGCTTGTAAAAACGAAGGTGAAGATGCTCGTTTGTATGCGGCTGTAGAAGGTTGTTCCGATTTCGCAATCGAATTGGGAATCAATATTCCAACAGGAAAAGATTCTCTTTCAATGAAACAAAAATATCCAAATGAAGAAGTAATCGCACCAGGAACAGTGATTATTTCAGCAGGTGGAAATTGTACTGACATTAGAAAAGTAGTGGAACCCGTTTTACAAAAAGATGGCGGTTCTATTTATTATATCAATTTGTCTCAAGATGATTTCAAATTAGGCGGCTCTTCGTTTGCACAAACGTTGAATACTATTGGAAATGAAGTACCAACGATTAAAGACGCTGCATTTTTCAAAAGTGCCTTCAATACGATACAAGAATTAATTATAGATACTAATATCCTTGCAGGACACGATATTGGAAGTGGTGGATTGATTACTACTTTATTGGAAATGTGTTTTGCTGATGTTAATTTAGGAGCTAAAATAGATTTCTCTGTTTTCGAAGAAAAAGACATCATCAAATACCTTTTTGCAGAAAATATTGGAATTGTTTTTCAAGCAAAATCGGATGCTGAAGTTGAATCTAAATTAAAGGCAAATAATGTTTCTTTTTATAAATTGGGAACAGCCACAAATGAAGCGACTTTAGACTTTGGTCCTTGTAAATTAGACATTGCCAAATACAGGGATATTTGGTTTAAGACGTCATTCTTATTAGACCAAAAACAATCTAAAAACGGAACAGCTCAGGCACGTTTCGACAATTACAAAAACCAAGCTTTACGCTATTCTTTTCCAACGCATTTTACAGGGAAAAAACCAGTTATCGACAACTCTAAACCTCGTCCAAAAGCAGCTATTATCCGTGAAAAAGGAAGTAATTCCGAACGTGAAATGGCAAACGCCATGTACTTAGCCGGTTTTGATGTAAAAGACGTTCACATGACCGATTTAATTTCAGGTCGTGAAACTTTGGAAGACATTCAGTTTATCGGAGCTGTTGGCGGATTCTCAAATTCTGATGTTTTAGGATCTGCAAAAGGTTGGGCGGGAGCATTTTTATACAATGAAAAAGCAAAAACAGCTTTAGACAATTTCTTCAAAAGAGACGACACTTTATCTGTTGGAATCTGTAATGGTTGCCAATTGTTTATGGAATTGGAAGTGATTAATGCGGAGCATGAAGTTCACGGAAAAATGCTACATAACGAAAGTAATAAACACGAAAGTATTTTTACGTCGGTAACCGTACAGGAAAACAATTCAGTGATGCTTTCTTCATTAGCAGGAAGCACACTCGGAGTTTGGGTTTCGCATGGCGAAGGAAAATTTGACTTACCAATGGGTGAAGAGAATTATAATATCGTTTCTAAATATGCTTACGAAGGCTATCCGGCTAATCCAAACGGTTCTCATTTTGACGTTGCGATGCTTTGCGACAAAACAGGACGTCACTTGGTTATGATGCCGCATATTGAGCGTTCGACGTTCCAATGGAACTGGGCACATTATCCAAAAGACCGGGACGATGAAGTTTCTCCTTGGCATGAAGCATTTGTTAATGCCAGAAAATGGATGGATAAAATCTAGTTTTTGATTTCCTATTATTAAAGCGTTCCTAAGGAGCGCTTTTTTTATGAGTGGACTTGGATAACTGATGCGCACTGACTTTATATCAGGAAACAAAATTCTGTTTAATACTATCATTTTACAATACTAATTAATGGGTATCAAACTCGTGTACCATTTCGTTGGTCATAGGCGGAAGGTTGGAAAACCCCTATGTACTTGATGCCATTGTGCCAACCTATCAAACTAGTAACAATACTATTAAACAGAATTTATAAATTTCAAAAACAATATATCTGTATCCTCGTTTTACATTATTCCAGCTAATCCCAGGATTTGTGGCTTGTAAAAAAGTTCGTAAAAAGACAAAAATCACAATCACTTTCAAAAACTCCCGTTCAAAAATGAAAGCATAATAATTGGGTATTCTATTGCAAATTTACAACTTAGCTGTATAAAAAACTATAACTTTGGGCTTTAATCAATACCAAAACAATGGCACTGATAAACAAAACCGGAATAATCTAATTCTGGTCAGTGTACAAAATTAACGTCTGCAATTTTATTCTAACTATATGTCTAAAAGCAATTTTGAACGAATGTTACAACTGGCTGACGAAGTTTTTGCTGTCAAAAACGACCCAGACCAGCTTGATGTAAATCAGGAGGTATTAGAAAGGCTGAAGAAGATACATCCTGCTACAGTTTCGCAATACGATGATGGAAATGGTCCTGTGGCCTGGATTTTACTAATTCCTACCACGCTGGATTTAATGAATCAGTTTCTCGACAATAAAATTTCAGAAAAACAACTGTTTGACCAAACGCTATTAGACACCAAATATGAAGCACTGTACCTTTGCTCCGCTCTGGTTTTAGAAGAATATCGAAGAAAAGGAATCGCAAAGCAACTGGCGCTACAGGCAATTGAAAACATACGTAAAGACCATCCTTTGAAAGCATTGTTTGTTTGGACATTTAGTAAAGAAGGGGACTTGGGCGCAGAAGCGCTGTCCCGTTACACTTCATTACCATTGTACAAACGATCAAAGTGATTTAAAGCATAC
The DNA here is from genome assembly GCF_048286715.1 of Flavobacterium kochi. Taxonomy (NCBI): domain Bacteria; kingdom Pseudomonadati; phylum Bacteroidota; class Flavobacteriia; order Flavobacteriales; family Flavobacteriaceae; genus Flavobacterium; species Flavobacterium kochi. Next base: position 127,392 of record NZ_JBLVPW010000010.1, on the reverse strand, counting down.
ACGCCGTTACATCCTTTTTATGTGTTATTATTTGCTCAAAAAATTACGTTTAACTAGATTTGACTACATCCTTTACATTTTTACCAAGCTACACTGTACTTTTTAAAGTTTTAAACTCTTTTGATGAAAAAAACATTCCTTTTTGCGCTATTCTTCAGTTTCCATTTTAGTAATGCCCAACAAAATTTAGTTAAATATGTAAATCCAATAATTGGTACCGAGAAAATGGGACATACTTATCCGGGTGCGACAGTTCCTTTTGGAGCAGTACAACTAAGCCCGGAAACAGATACTATTTCATACGAACTTAATGGTAAATACAATGGAGAAGTCTACAAGTATTGTGCAGGCTACAAATATGAAGACAAGACTATTGTAGGTTTTAGCCATACTCATCTCAGCGGAACAGGACATTCAGATCTTGGGGATTTTCTAATTATGCCCACACAAGGAAAGTTACAATTAAATCCAGGAACCGCATCTAATCCAAAAAATGGATATCGCTCATCCTTTTCTCATGCTAACGAAAAAGCCGAAGCCGGTTATTATAAAGTTAAACTCGATGATGATGGCATTTTAGCGGAAATGACTGCTACAACCCGAGTTGGCATGCATCAGTATACCTTTCCAAAATCTGATGAAAGTCACATTATTTTAGATTTAATGGCAGGGATTTATAATTATGATGAAAAAGATGTTTGGACCTATGTAAGAGTTATTAACGACACTTTGATTACGGGTTATAGACAAACAAACGGCTGGGCAAGAACACGAACCGTTTATTTCGCCATGTCATTTTCTAAACCTTTCACTCAATATGGTCAAAAAAATTACGATGGGAAGCAGCCTTATAGAGGATTTTGGGGCAAGTTCGACCAAAATAAAAACTTTCCCGAAATAGCGGGAAAAAAAATACGAATGTATTTTGATTTCAAAACAGATGAAGTCGAAAAAATAAAAATAAAATTCTCTTTATCATCTGTTAGTCAAGAAAATGCATTACAAAATATGCAGGCAGAAATTAAAGATTGGGATTTCGAAAAAGTAAAAAACCAAGCACAGGCAATTTGGAACAAAGAATTGAATAAAATCACAGTCACTGCTTCAGATGCTATCAAAGTGAATTTTTACACTGCAATGTATCATACTTTCATTAACCCAACTACTTACACTGATGTAAACGGGCAATACAAAGGGCTGGATCAGGGAATACATCAAGCAGATGGCTTTACTAATTACAGCACCTTCTCACTTTGGGATACATACAGAGCATTACACCCATTTTTCAACATAATTCAGCCTTCACGTAATAATGATATGGTAAAATCCATGGTGGCACATTACAATCAAAGTGCCTTACATATGTTACCGATTTGGTCTCATTATTCGAATGATAACTGGTGCATGAGTGGCTATCACAGCGTCTCTGTAATTTCTGATGTGATCATAAAAGGTATTTATAATGGAGATGAAAATCAAGCTTTAGAAGCATGCATCACTACTGCAAATCATCGCAATTACGAAGGCATTGGCAGTTATATCGATTTGCGTTATATTCCGGCCGAAAAAAGCGCCGTCTCGGTTTCAAATACGTTAGAATACGCTTATGACGATTGGTGTATTGCACAAATAGCCAAGAAACTAAACCGCCCTGAGGTATATAATAAATTTATAAAACGCTCCGAAAATTGGAAAAATAGTTTTGATAAAACAACCGGTTTTATGCGACCAAAATTAGCCGACGGAACCTTTAAAAAAGAGTTTGATGCTTTAAGCACCAACGGACAAGGTTTTATAGAAGGCAACAGTTGGAACTACAGTTTTTTTGTGCCGCAAGCCCCTGCTCAATTAGTGACTCAAATGGGAGGAAAAGAAGCCTTTGCATCACGTTTAGATACTCTTTTTTCCATGCATTTACCCGATTCCTTTTTTGCAGAAACAGAAGATATTACCCGAGAAGGAATTATTGGCGGATACGTTCATGGCAATGAACCAGCGCATCATGTAGCTTATTTTTACAATTGGACTGACCAGCCTTGGAAAACCCAATTCCAAGTGCGAAAAATTTTGAATATGCAGTACAAACCTACACCCGACGGTCTGGGCGGTAATGATGATTGCGGACAAATGAGCGCGTGGTACATTTTCTCTTCGTTAGGATTTTATCCGGTAGCTCCTGGAGCTGATCAATATAGCTTAGGATCTCCAATAATTAACAACGCAATCCTAACCTTAGAAAACGGAAAGACCTTTACTGTGGAAGCGGTCAACCAAAATGATAAAAATGTTTATGTTCAAAAAGTGCTGTTGAACGGAAAACCTTTTAACAGTTTATTTATCAGGCATGCTGATATTACCAATGGTTCAAAAATAACTTTTTATATGGGACCAAAACCAAAACAGAAATAATTCTAACTCTTCAAAAATCAAAACTAGCCAAAATGAAAAAATTAGTTAACGTACTCATTATCGCATTGATCGCATTGGTTACAACAACCCAAGCCCAGAATGTCGAAAAAATAACAGCCAAAGACGGAATCCATTATATTACCACAAAGATTAATTATCCTATAACAGGAACCTATCTTTCTGAAGGAGCAACGGAACCCATTGTACAATTAAACCCAGACGGGACCGGTATTTTTCAGTTGGATGATTTATCAAAAGCAACTATTGTTTGGGGGATGGAATGTTTTGAAGACGGCACTCCAAAATACCAGAAAGGGTTTAATTATGCCGTTTACTCGCTTTGGCATAAAAACAAAGAGGAAAATCCAGAAACGAAAGCCAAAGAAGGCTGGACAAACGCCCATTTTTCGATCCATTTTGAAAAGAAGAAAATGTTCATCTTAGGAGAAAGAAGTAAAGATTATATAGAATAATCAATACATTAGTAAATCGATCCGACAACGACATTTTAGCTTAAAGTCAACGGATTAAACTTAATTTTAAGAAACAATTTCGTTAAACAAACTAATTCTGGCTTTATTTCCATTTAATTTTTTTAAACTAATAATTATCATAAATTTTTATTTAATTTGCGATAAAATTCAACCTAAGAATAATGACTTCTATAACAAGACTTTTTGATTTCCCCTATTATCAGCAAGATAAATATACTTCAATTCCAGATGCTTTAACAACAAAGCAAAATGGGGTTTGGGTAAAAACTTCAACTCAGGAATACATTACCAAAGCCAATGCTGTATCAAGAGCATTACTAAGATTAGGAGTTCAAAAAGACGATAAAATTGCTATCATCTCTTCTAATAACAGAACCGAATGGAATATTATGGATATTGGTGTGTTGCAAACCGGGGCACAGACAGTTCCTATTTATCCAACCATTTCTGAAGATGATTATGAATATATCTTAAATCATTCTGGTGCCATGTATTGTTTTGTATCGGATACGGAAGTGCTTCGAAAAGTAAATTTAATTAAAGATAACGTACCAACGCTTAAAAAAGTCTATTCGTTCAACCAAATCGAAGGATGCAAAAACTGGAATGAATTATTGATTCTTGGCGAAGACCCAGGCAACCAAGATGCCGTGGAAGCGCTTAAAAGCAATGTAAAAACGGACGATTTAGCCACTATTATTTATACTTCCGGGACAACAGGAAAACCAAAAGGTGTAATGCTTTCACACAAAAATATTGTGTCAAATGTACTGGACAGTGCCTCAAGAATTCCTTTTGAAGCTGGAAAAAGTCGCGCCCTGAGCTTCCTCCCTGTTTGTCATATTTTTGAAAGAATGATTTTGTATTTATACCAATATTATGGCGTTTCGATCTATTTTGGAGAATCGATAGATAAAATCAGTGATAATCTCAAGGAAGTAAAACCAACGGTAATTACTGCAGTTCCAAGGCTTCTAGAGAAAGTATATGATAAAATCTATGCCAAAGGTACCGAACTGACCGGCATTAAAAAGAAGCTGTTCTTTTGGGCAATTGATTTAGGATTAATCTATGAACCGTATGGAAAAAACGGATTGTGGTACGAGTTGCAGCTCAAAATTGCACGCAAACTGATTTTCAGCAAATGGAAAGAAGGCTTAGGCGGCAACTTGGAATTAATGGTTTCCGGAAGCGCCGCTTTACAGCCCAGATTAGCACGAATTTTTGCTGCTGCGGAAATCCCGGTAATGGAAGGTTATGGGTTGACCGAGACTTCTCCTGTTATTTCAGTTAACGACATAAGAAATCACGGTTTCAAAGTGGGAACCGTGGGCAAAATAATTGATAACGTAGAAGTAATCATTGCAGAAGACGGTGAAATTCTTTGTAAAGGACCTAACGTGATGATGGGGTATTATAAAGACGAAAAATTAACCAGCGAAGTAATTACAAACGGTTATTTTCACACTGGTGATATTGGAATATTTGATGAAGACGGGTTCTTGAAAATTACGGATCGTAAAAAAGAAATGTTCAAAACATCCGGTGGAAAATATATTGCTCCACAATTAATTGAAAACACAATGAAGCAATCGCGTTTCATAGAACAAATAATGGTGATTGGTGACGGACAAAAAATGCCTGCTGCAATCATTCAGCCGAGTTTTGAATTCATTAAAGAATGGGGTGTTATTCACGGAATCGATGTTGGAAAAAGTAATAAAGAAATTAGTGCAAACGAAAAAGTAATTGCACGAATTCAAGAAGAAATTGATAGCCTAAATGAAAAATTTGGTAGTTGGGAGAAAATCAAACGTTTTGAACTTACTCCGGATATTTGGTCTATTGAAGGCGGACAACTGACTCCTACGCTAAAACTGAAACGAAAAATTGTAATGGAAAAGTATATCGATTTATACCATAAAATCTACGGTTAATACTTGATAAAAAATGAAACTAAAAATCTTAATTTGTGTTGTTATACCTTTGCTCTTTTTTTCTAATTGTCAGGAAAAGCCAAAAGAAGATGCTATAAAAGCAAATTATTTAGATTTTTCAAAACGGGGCGACCAGCTTACTGGCGGTATCAAAATGATTCCGATAACAACGCCAAAGGGTACATTCAAAGTTTGGACGAAAACCGTTGGAAACAATCCCAAAATAAAAGTGTTGCTCCTTCACGGCGGCCCTGGATTGACGCATGAATTGTATGAATGTTTTGACGGGTATTTCCCTAACGAAAGCATCGAATATATTTATTTCGACCAATTGGGTTCTTATTACAGCGACCAACCGAAAGATAATAGTTTATGGACCAATGAACGCTTTGTTGAGGAAGTCGAGCAAGTACGTATTGCTTTGGGCCTGGACAATTCCAATTTCTACCTGATGGGACAATCTTGGGGAGGAATCCTGGCAATGGAATACGCCTTAAAATACCAAAAGAATTTAAAAGGCTTGATTATATCCAATATGATGGCCAGCATTCCGGAATATAATGCCTACGCAAAAGAAGTTCTGGCGCCTCAAATGGATCCGAAAATCCTAAAGCAATTGCAGGATATTGAGAAAAACAATGACTTTGATAATCCAAAATACAGTGAACTGCTTTTCAAATACTATTACACGGAACATATTTTAAGAAAACCACTGGAAGAATGGCCGGAATCCATCAACAGATGTTTCAAACACATCAATCCTGATGTATATGTTTTCATGCAGGGACATAGTGAATTTGGTATCACTGGAAATGCCTCATTGAAAAACTGGGATGTAAAAGCAAGGCTTAAAACGCTTACTGTTCCTACACTTAGTATTGGTTCGAAATACGACACGATGAATCCCGAACACATGAAATGGATTGCTAATGAAGTACAAAACGGACGCTTTATATTTTGCCCTAACGGAAGCCACCTGTCACAATATGACGATCCCAAAAGCTATTTTTCGGGCGTAATTCAGTTTTTGAAAGATGTAGATAGCGGGAATTTTAAGAAAGGGTAAATTATTAAACCCTATGAATCAGTCACTAATTTTTCAAATCTTAGAAAAATCAAATACTTTATATTAGGATGACTCCAAAGCAGATCAAATATACCTGTTTTGAATGGCTATCGAATTTGTTCTAATTTATTTTTCACAACAATTCCGATTGCATACATTGGTATTATTCTAATTATTTCAAATATCCCAAAGTTTTCTAATGATGTTCTAATTCCAAAATTGGCTTTTTTCTCTTCCAAAAATTTGTACAAACTTTGCATAGCCCCTTTTGTTCCTGCTTTTACTTCAATTGGTATAATAGCTGTCCCATTTTGTATCGTATAATCGACTTCTGCGTGACTATTTTTTGATTCTCGATGCCAATAATACAAGGCCGAAATAGTACTTTCTGAACTATTTTTCATCAATTCTAATCCAACAAATAATTCTGCAATAGCACCTTTATTAATTAACTCACTATCATCCTCAATAAAAATAGTTGCTAAATCTAACCCTAACATTCTTTGATAAATCCCAGTATCCAAAAGAATAAATTTTCTTTTTTTAGGATTAATTTCAGCACCAATGGGAATGCCATTGCAAGAGGAATGTGTAATTGAATAAACAAGCCCCGACATTTGCAACAACTCTAACGCCTTTTTTATTTGAATGTTATTTAAAGTAGCATTCGAATAAGAATAAGAAAATTTATTACCTACTTGTTGCACCACAGTTCTAAAAACTTCTTGAATTCGTAAGCTAGGTACTTTTTGTTTGTATTTTGAAAAATCAGTTTGATAAGAAACAATAAGGTCATCAAGTACCTTTTGAACTGCTAGAAAATCATTGTTTTCAACATAAGTCGTTATGGCTTCCGGCATACCACCTATTACCAAAAATTTTTTTAATATTCTATTGGCTTTTTGATGAATAAGTTGCGGTAACGGATGGGAAGGCGATGCATTAGTAATACTTTCCAACAAACTGCTTTCGCCTAAAGCAATCAAGAATTCTTCAAAACTAAATGGATACATAAAAACGGAACGAATTCTGCCAACACCAAAAGAAGGAATCTCTGACAACGTAAATTCCAAAAGCGAAACAGCTGCAATAATATGCAAGTTTGGCTTTTTTTCATAAAAATAACGCAAAACTCCTATTGCTTTTGGAGATGCTTGAATTTCATCCAAAAATAATAAGGTTTCATTTTCTACAATAGGAATGTTTTTAATAACGGCGATTTGCTGACAAATTTCATCAGGCGACAAACCTGTTTCGAACAACTGGGAAAACTCTGGATTTTCATCAAAATTAACTTCAACAAAATGTCTGAATTGCTTTCCTAATTGTCTAATCGCAGACGTCTTGCCTATTTGTCGCGCGCCACGTATAAGCAAAGGCTTTCTTTTATCCGTTTTTTTCCATTTAAGCAACTCAATATCAACATTTCTAGAAATATACATCACTCTATTTTTTTACAAAAATAAGCATTTTATAAAAATACAAGGCAATATTTCGCCATTTTTTACAAAAATACAAGGCAATAATTATAATTATATATAAAAATACAAGGCAATAATCTAATCATAAAAATGCATACCGATAAAAAGTCATGACTTGGCACAATGATTTCACGCAGTTTTCACGAAAGAGACTTCCCGAAAAATATTTAAAACAAATAGATTTACAACTAGTTTAGAGCAATAATAATTACATATTCAATTGTTTTTTAACACTTTACCATTTGTTTTGTTATTTTTCAATACCTTTATTGCAGTAACCAATAAAATCAAACATTATGAATGTGAAAAGCTTTTTGATTTCAGGTATTGTAGGCGGTATAATCTACTTCCTTTTGGGATGGTTGTTGTATGGAATTCTATTTAAAGATGCATTTCCTTCAAATGGTAATGAAAATTATGTAATGATTTTTTTAGGGTGTCTTACCTTTGGATTATTTACAGCCTATATTTTTACAAAATGGGCAGGGATTTCAAATTGGCTAACTGGTTTTGGTGCCGGTGCTATAATTGGATTATTTACGGCTTTTTATGTGGATTTTTTTGCCAATGCAATGAAATTAACACAAGATATCAACATTCAGATCATGGCATTAGATATTGCAATCAGCGTTGTAATGTCAGCATTAACCGGTGCAGTTATCGCACTTGTTAATGGGAAACTAAAATAAAAATATAAAATCTCGCTAAAAAACTCCTCATTTTATGGGGAGTTTTTTAGTTTAGACAAAAATTTAAAAAAATAATCAACTTATTATGCGTGCATAGTACTTTTTTTATTATATTTGAAATCGATATAGTTAGAGATATGAAAGATAAAACAATAGATTACATTTTAAGAGCAACTTGGCAAGCAGTTTCAAGAATGTACAATGAAGAAGCAGCTAAATACGGTGCAACCATGGCAACAGGTTTTGCATTGCTCAGTATGGATAAAGAAAAAGGAACTCCTTCCACATCTCTGGGCCCAAAAATGGGAATGGAAGCCACGAGTCTTACCAGAACCTTAAAATCAATGGAAGATAAAGGATTGATTATCAGGAAGAAAAATCCTTATGATGGTCGCGGTGTTTTGATTTATCTGACAGAATTTGGTAAAGAGAAAAGAGAATTATCAAAAAATACTGTTTTAAAATTCAATGAAACAGTAAGAAAGCATATCTCTGAGGAAAAACTTCAACATTTTATTGAAGTGGCAGAAACTATCAATGAATTAATTCAAGACAAAAATATATTTAATCAAACTGAAAAAACAGAAAATGAAACGCACAATTAAAAAAGTTGCAGTAATTGGGTCCGGAATAATGGGTTCAGGAATTGCTTGCCATTTTGCCAACATTGGAGTTGAAGTTTTACTTTTGGACATTGTTCCGACCGAACTCACCGAAGCAGAAGCTAAAAAAGGTCTTACTTTAGAAAGCAAAATCGTCAGAAACCGGTTAGTGAATGAGCATTTAGCCAATTCTTTAAAATCAAAACCATCCCCTATTTACAATTCCAAATTTGCCAGTAGAATTACTACGGGAAACACAACTGACGACATAGCGAAAATCGCTGCTGTCGATTGGATTATTGAAGTGGTGGTGGAACGTTTAGACATCAAAAAATTAGTTTTCGAACAAATTGAAAAATTCAGAAAACCGGGAACTTTAGTTACTTCAAATACTTCTGGAATTCCAATTCACTTTATGAGTGAAGGAAGAAGTGAAGATTTTCAAAAACATTTCTGTGGCACACACTTTTTCAACCCTGCGCGTTATTTAAAATTATTTGAAATCATACCTGGTCCGCAGACTTCAATTGAAGTTTTGGATTTTCTCACTATATATGGAGAAAAATTCCTAGGCAAAACTTCGGTTGTTGCCAAAGACACTCCGGCATTCATCGGAAACCGAATTGGAATTTACGGTATTCAGAGTCTATTTCATTTGGTTAAAGAATTAGGATTAACAATTGAAGAAGTGGATAAATTGACCGGTCCGGTTATTGGAAGACCAAAATCAGCCACTTTCAGAACAGTTGACGTTGTTGGATTAGATACTTTAGTACATGTTGCCAACGGAATTTACGAAAACTGCCCGAATGACGAACAGCACAATTTATTCAAACTTCCTGATTTCGTCAACAAGATGATGGAAAACAAATGGTTTGGAAGTAAAACAGGTCAAGGTTTCTATAAAAAAGTAGACAAGGATATTTTGTCCCTGGATTTGGACACTTTAGAATACCGTCCGGCCAAAAAAGCTTCTTTTGCTACTTTGGAACTGACAAAAACGATTGATAAACCAATTGACCGTTTCAAAGTTTTGATTAAAGGAACAGATAAAGCAGGTGAATTCTACAGAAAAAGTTTTGCCGGAATGTTTGCTTATGTTTCGAACAGAATTCCTGAAATCTCAGATGAATTATACAAAATTGACGATGCGATGAAAGCCGGTTTTGGATGGGAAAACGGTCCTTTCGAAATTTGGGATGCCATTGGTGTCGAAAAAGGAATCGAAATCATGAAATCCGAAGGTTTAACACCGGCAGCTTGGGTAAACGACATGTTGGCTTCTGGTAGTCCTACTTTTTATTCTGTAAAAGAAGGCGCCACTTTTTGTTACGGTATTCCAACGAAATCACAAACTAAAGTTCCGGGTCAGGACGCATTTATAATTCTGAACAACATTCGCGAAAGTAAAAAAGTGTGGAGCAACAGTGGAGCAATTATACAAGATTTAGGAGACGGTATTCTGAATTTAGAATTCCAGTCTAAAATGAATACGATTGGTGGCGATGTTCTGGCGGCCATTAATAAAGCAATCGACTTATCTGAAAAGGAATGTCAGGGATTGGTTATTGGAAATCAAGCAGCGAATTTCTCTGTTGGAGCCAATATCGGAATGATATTTATGATGGCAGTGGAACAAGAATACGATGAGCTAAATATGGCTATCAAAATGTTCCAAGATACCATGATGCGTGTGCGCTATTCTGGAATTCCAGTGGTGGTTGCACCACACGGAATGACTTTTGGCGGTGGTTGCGAAATGAGTTTACATGCGGATAAGGTTGTTGCTGCAGCCGAAACGTATATGGGATTGGTAGAATTTGGTGTTGGAGTAATTCCTGGCGGCGGCGGATCGAAAGAAATGACATTACGCGCATCTGATTTATTCCATAAAAATGATGTAGAACTGAACGTATTGCAAGAGTATTTCTTAACCATTGCAATGGCAAAAGTATCCACTTCTGGTTATGAAGCTTTTGATACTGGTCTTTTACAACAAGGAAAAGATTGCATTGTAGTGAACAAAGATCGTCAGATTGCTGAAGCTAAAAAACATGCTTTATTAATGGCAGAAGCGGGTTACACTCAACCAATTCGCAGAAATGATGTAAAGGTCCTAGGAAAGCAAGCTTTAGGAATGTTCTTGGTGGGAACCGACCAAATGCAAGCCGGAAAATACATATCGGAACACGACAAAAAAATTGCCAACAAATTGGCCTATGTTATGGCTGGTGGTGATTTATCGGAACCCACATTAGTATCTGAACAATATTTATTGGATTTAGAACGGGAAGCTTTCTTGTCGCTTTGTACCGAAAGAAAAACATTGGAAAGAATTCAGTTTATGCTAACCAAAGGAAAACCGTTGAGAAATTAGACATGTGATAATAGAAGGTTTCAATTGACATTCTATTTTTTTAAGTCTATTATCTAAAAAAATCTATCAAGTTAAAAAATAAAATATGAAAACAGCCTATATAGTTAAAGCATACAGAACAGCCGTTGGTAAAGCTCCAAAAGGTGTGTTTAGATTTAAACGTCCTGATGAGCTGGCAGCAGAAACGATTCAGTTTATGATGAATGAGTTGCCTGATTTCGACAAAAAACGTATTGACGACGTTATGGTAGGAAATGCCATGCCGGAAGCGGAACAAGGACTGAACGTGGGGCGATTAATCTCTTTGATGGGATTGAAAATAGAAGACGTTCCCGGTGTAACCATCAACAGATATTGCGCTTCGGGGCTGGAAACAATCGGGATGGCGACAGCCAAAATCCAATCAGGAATGGCCGATTGTATTATTGCCGGTGGAGCCGAAAGCATGAGTTTTATTCCAATGGGGGGATACAAACCTACTCCGGATTATGCCGTTGCAAAAGCAGGAAACGAAGACTATTACTGGGGAATGGGACTAACTGCAGAAGCGGTTGCCAAACAATATAATGTAGCTCGTGCTGACCAGGATGAATTTGCTTACCAATCACATATGAAGGCCTTGAAAGCACAAGCCGAAGGCAGATTCGATAAACAAATTGTTCCTATTACCATTGAGCAGACGTTTATCAATGAAAACGGTAAAAAAGAAACCAAATCCTATATCGTAAATAAAGACGAAGGTCCAAGAGCAGGAACTTCTATAGAAGCATTAGCCGGTTTAAGGCCTGTTTTTGCTGCTGATGGAAGTGTAACTGCAGGAAATTCATCCCAAATGAGCGACGGAGCCGCTTTTGTTCTAATCATGAACGAAGAAATGGTAAAAGAATTAAACCTTACTCCTATTGCTCGTTTGGTGAACTTTGCTTCGGCCGGGGTGGAACCCAGAATTATGGGAATTGGTCCTGTAAAAGCAATTCCGAAAGCCTTAAAACAAGCAGGATTACAATTGAAAGATATTGATCTAATTGAGCTGAATGAAGCATTTGCATCGCAATCATTAGCGGTAATTCGTGAATTAGGATTAAATCCTGATATCGTAAACGTAAACGGCGGAGCAATTGCATTAGGTCATCCGCTAGGTTGTACCGGAGCAAAATTGTCTGTTCAATTATTTGACGAAATGAAAAACAGAGGAAGCAAATATGGGATTGTGAGTATGTGTGTAGGAACGGGACAAGGAAGCGCAGGGATTTATGAATTGATGTAACATTCTTCTTCGGGATTCCTTGTTCTTCGGAATGACAAGATTGACGAAAAAATAGAAATAAATAAAAACTTCGCAGGAAGGAATACAAAATAATTTAAAAATTCAAAATTTAAAATAATAAGTCATGAGCGACAAAACAAGAGGAGGTCAATTCCTCGTAAAAGAAACAAAGTGCGAAGATGTCTTCACTCCTGAAGATTTTAATGAAGAACAATTAATGATGCGTGACTCTGTAAAAGAGTTTGTAGACAAAGAAATCTGGCCTAACAAAGATCGTTTTGAAAAAAGAGATTTTGCCTTAACGGTAGAAAGTATGCAAAAGGCAGCTGAGATGGGATTTTTGAGTATCGCAGTTCCTGAAGCTTATGGCGGAATGGGAATGGGATTTGTTAATTCTGTTTTGGTTTGCGATTATATTTCGGGAGCAACTGGCTCATTTTCTTCTGCTTTTGGAGCACATACAGGAATTGGAACCATGCCAATTACTTTGTATGGTACTGAAGAACAAAAGCGAAAATATGTTACAAAATTGGCCTCTGGTGAGTGGTTTGGAGCGTATTGTCTGACTGAACCAGGCGCTGGTAGTGATGCCAATTCTGGAAAAACAAAAGCGGTATTATCTGAGGATGGAACACATTATAAAATCACAGGACAAAAAATGTGGATTACAAATGCTGGATTTTGTAATGTCTTTATTGTTTTTGCCCGTATAGGCGATGATAAAAATATAACCGGCTTTATTGTGGAAAACGATCCAAATAATGGTATTTCTATGAACGAAGAAGAACACAAATTAGGAATTCGCTCTTCTTCTACACGTCAGGTTTTCTTTGCAGATACTAAAGTTCCTGTTGAAAACATGTTATCCGAAAGAGGGAATGGTTTCAAAATAGCTATGAATGCTTTGAATGTAGGCCGAATTAAATTGGCCGCTGCCTGTTTGGATGCACAACGCCGAGTTATTTCAAACTCAACAAAATACGCTAATGAAAGAATTCAATTCAATACCGCTATTTCTCAGTTTGGGGCTATTCGGGCAAAATTAGCTGAAATGGCAACTTCATGTTATGCCGGAGAAAGTGCAACATATCGTGCTGCGAAAGATATTGAAGATCGAATTGCGTCGCGTGAAACAGAAGGGGCTACCCATCAGGAAGCCGAATTAAAAGGGATTGAAGAATATGCCATTGAATGCTCTATTCTAAAAGTGGCCGTTTCTGAAGATATTCAAAACTGTGCAGATGAAGGAATCCAAATCTTCGGTGGAATGGGATTCTCGGAAGACACACCAATGGAAAGTGCCTGGAGAGACGCTCGAATTGCCCGAATTTATGAAGGAACTAACGAAATCAACAGAATGTTATCGGTAGGAATGTTAATCAAAAAAGCCATGAAAGGACACGTTGATTTACTTGGACCAGCATCAAAAGTACAAGAAGAATTAATGGGAATTCCTTCTTTTGACACTCCTGATTATTCTGAATTATTTGCAGAAGAGAAAGAAATGATTGGTAAATTGAAAAAAGCATTTCTAATGGTTGCAGGTGGAGCTGTTCAAAAATATGGTCCGGATTTAGATGCACACCAACAGTTACTGATGGCAGCTTCCGATATTCTGATTGAAATTTACATGGCAGAAAGTACTATTCTCAGAACCGAAAAATTAGCCAAAAAAGAAGGCGAAATCAAAGTACAGGAACAAATTGCCATGGCAAAATTATACTTATATAAAGCAGTAGATACCGTTACTCAAAAAGGAAAAGAAAGTGTAATCTCTTTTGCTGAAGGGGATGAACAACGTATGATGTTAATGGGTTTACGTCGTTTTACAAAATATACCAACATGCCCAATATTGTAGGATTAAGAGAAACAATCACTACAAAATTAGTAGCAGAAAACGAATATTGTTTCTAGAATACAAAGCTATTTTTAAGTTTATTAATTAAAAAGCCGTCTTGTTCAGTGAAACAAAACGGCTTTTTAACTCAATCGAAAATCAGTCGACTTTCTTTTTTTCTATAGGTCTGATTTCTCCATTATAGGAAATCGGACTTCGATTATTAGAATTAATTGTAAGTGTTGCACTGCCTCCAAAAGAAACGGAAAGAAATAGCGTGTATACATCCGTTTCTCCCTTAACAGTCGCTTTTATTTGATAGGCTTTTCTCCCTTTTTCAACAGTAAATTCTTTTGGACTCCCTTTAAAATTCATGCCACCGTCCCTGCTACCATAGGCAATGCCACTATAACCTCTACCAAAAAAAGGCATTTCACTCGTGATTTCATCTGGCTTAAATTCAACATAATTTGAATTAGTGGTCAAATCTATACTTCTGAACCCTTGACCTAGGGCTGTTCTTCCAATAAAAACAAACGCTTTAGAATCAACCAAAGATGCTATTTGTTTCTCTTTTTCGATTTTGCGTTCCTCCCTTAATTGTTTCTTACTTTTTTCCTGCGCATAACTTGCCGTTACCATCAGCGAAAGAAACAATACTAAAATTGATATTTTTGTTTTCATGGCATCCATTTTTTAATATTAAGTTTTAACCATTTTATCATTTACAACTATTAAATGCGCCTTCGAAATTGCTACAATTTAATTTAAAATTTTGAATTTATTTTCTCTCAAAACGCATCATCACGATATCACCCATGATGAAATTCAATGTCTTACCCTCTTCTGAAATGGAATAGGAATCTATTTTTTGAAGCGTAGACATGTAAATATTCTCTCCCTCACCGGGACAAAACATTTTGGTAACTGTCATTGGTTCTTTGAAACTGATTTTATGCTTGTCCGCATTTAATTTTCCGGAATAACGGTTGCAACTGTTGCTTCCTGAAACACTGTTCTCTTTTAAATCGAAACTGATGGTAGGTTTTTTATTTGGATACAAGCCCTCAAAGGCTATTCTTGGTCCTGTTACATAATTTAACTCCCAAGTTCCCTCAAGCGAAGCTGCATTATTCCCGGCTGTTTTAAATGAACTACAGGAAACAAATACCAAACAGAAAATAGCTAGTACCAAAATTATTTTTTTCATGTATTTTTTTTCTTTTATTCTATCAAAAATAAAGCAAAAATACTGCCAGTTTTAAGGTTTTAAAAAAAAATATTACAAAAATAAAAACTTTGAAAATCGCATCTCGAGCTCCCAAAATCTAAGAAACAATTTATTTCTTTTTAATCTCTATAACTTCCACCTTAATACTAACAGCATAAGCATTTGGAATGATTTTTTTTCCATGTGCATTGGCATACACTTTAGTGAATTCAGCTCCAAAATATAAGATTATAGCGGAATAATATACCCAGATTAAAATAATAATAATTGAGCCTGCAGCGCCATAAACGGTTGCTACGGTCGAACTTCCCAGGTAAAAACCGATGGCAAATTTACCAAACATAAAGAAAAAGGAAGTAAAACTGGATCCTATCAAAGCATCTTTCCATGCAATATTTCCATCAGGCAGTGTTTTGAAAATAATGGAGAACAACAGTGTTGTAGTCGCAAATAAAACTAAGGTGTTAAAAACATAAAATATATAAACCGTCGTGTCAGGAAAATAAACGAGCAATCGCGTGTTTACAATGTCCATTACTGTATTTACCATCAGACTGACCATTAACAAAAAACCAACTGAGGCAATCATGGAAAATGACATCAGTCTGTTTTTAATAAATTTCATAATTCCCTTATTGGGTTTTGCTTTCAGTCCCCAAATAAAATTTATGGAGCTTTGAATTTCGGCAAAAACACCCGAAGCGCCTATCAACAGCATAATCCCGCCAAATATCGTTGCAAATGTTACACTATCGGACAATTCAATATTCTTAATGGTTTCCTGAATTTGAATCGCAGCTTCATTACCAACCATTCCGTTTATTTGTCCAAAAAATCTTCCGGTGACCGCTTCCCGTCCAAAGAAAAAACTAAAAATAGACAAAATAATAATTAATAAGGGAGGCAGTGAAAATATGGTGTAATAGGACAATGAAGCACTTAATTTTATGGCGTTATCATCATCAAATTCCCGATAAGTTCGCTTTAATAAATCCCAGCTTATAATAGCTATCTCTTTATGCTTCATGTTTTAATGCTAATTTATATTCTTTCCTAAGAAAAAATCGATAGGTTGATTTACTTTTATTTAATACAAAAGCAGTTTAGATCCGAGGTCTATGTCAATTGCCCGCTACTTTCAAAACTACAAATAAATTGATTCCCTATTTAAAATGAATATTGTAAAATTCCCATAAAATTGAATTATTAAAACACAATCCTATTATCTCTAATACAAAATTTTCTTACCTTTGAAATAAAACATCTTATGAAAAAATTCCCTCTACTGTTCAGCATAGCATTAGCCCTTTTTATTGGTTGTAAAACCAATTCTCTTTCTAATCCTGATAAAAAATTAGTTATTGCTTTCGAACCAAAAAGTGAAAGCCACGTTTCCGGAACTGCAACTTTTGTGGAAAAAGATGGCAAAGTGACTTTCGTTGCAAAATTAGCTGGACTAAAACCAGGTGTTCATGCCATACATATTCATGAGAAGTCAGATTGTACGGCCGCTGATGGAAGCTCTGCAGGAGGGCATTGGAACCCAACATTCAAAAAACATGGTAAATGGGGAGTTGGTGAATATCACAAAGGCGATATTGGAAATTTTATTGCTGATGAAAAAGGAAACGGAACCATTACTTTAACAACTGACGAATGGTGTATTGATTGTGGTGATACAAATAAGGATATTTTAGGAAAAGGACTTATCGTTCACCAGGGAGCAGACGATTTTATTTCTCAACCAGCTGGTAATGCGGGCGCAAGAGTAGCTTGTTCAGCTATTATTAAATAGTTTTTTTAAGGATTCAATTGGAAGATAAAGAGCACCTCTATTTTAAAAACACACAGGAATGGCGTGATTGGTTGAATAAAAATCATCACTCTTCAAAAGGGGTGCATCTGATTTTTTACAAAGTAAGCAGTGAATTTGAAAGTATGCGATGGGAAGAAGCAGTTCAAGTTGCCATTTGTTTCGGTTGGATTGATTCAACAGTAAGAAAAATGGACGAAGAGCGCAGGAAACAAGTTTTTTCTCCAAGAAAAGATAAAAGTGTTTGGAGTAAACTCAATAAAACATATATCGAAAAGCTCCTCAAAGAAAATCTGATGCATGAAAGTGGATTAGCAAAAATTGAAATTGCTAAAAAAAACGGTACCTGGACTTCATTGGACGCTGTAGAGAATTTGATTGTGCCCTTAGATCTGGAAATCGCTTTTGACATAAATAGTGCCGCATTCGAAAACTATAAAAATTTCAGTCCTTCGTATAGGAAAAGTTATCTTTATTGGCTCAATCAGGCTAAAAGAGAAGAAACCAGAAACAATAGGATAGCCCAAATCATAAATCTTTGTTCTCTAAATAAAAAATCCAGAGATTAATATTTTGCAATAAATAATTAAAACTTAAGCTAAACTTTTCTACACAACCATAAAAAAACATAGCTTTGTAGCTTCAAATTAAAGTAATGATTAACCCCTCGGCATCAGGTTGGATAGATAAATTTTTTATTGAACAAAAATTTTCAAAGGAAACTGTTTCTAAAACTACTGATTCATTTTATCAAAAAGTTAGAAGTACAGGTTTTATATACGGCCATATAATTACATTTGAAACCGTAAGCACAATTGAAACCAAAGGCTGGTTTAAAGACGAGATTTCTAAAGTTGCTTTATTAAATACTTTGTACGACGTCTTTTGTCTGACTAAGGAAGAAATCAACCCTGAAAAATTCATACAGGAAACAGTTGCTTTTTACAATCAAATGAATCCCCAGGGATTCAATTTATTCAAAAAAATACTCCCTAAACATTCTCTTTCCCTAACACTGGAAAAAATAATTGATGAACGCGTTCAGACTAATGATACTATCATCAGTAAAAACTTCTCGCATCTTGTGACCAATGCACTTTTGTTTATTGATGTTCTTGCTTTTCGTCAATATTTAATTCATGGGGCAATTCCTGAAAAATACTTAAAAAAAATTGAAGAGACGATCGTTAATATTGTCACACTTGCGCTAAAAATAAAGTCAAACAAAACTCAATATGATGATCTGTTAATTAAACTTTTTGAAGCTTCCATTCGCTACAGCAAATTCTCGAGAGTTTCTGTCCAAAGCCTGGAAACGCTTCAACTGGATTATTTTACAAATGAATTAGAAAAATATTATTTAATAGACATTGCCGGAATGGCCCTGTGGAGTGATGGAATAATTGAAAATAATGAAGCCTATTTTTTACATTCATTAGCTGAAACGTTATCGATTTCAGACGATTTTGTCAATCAGAGCATCAGCAGTACTAATGAATTTATTACCAGACATAAAAAAGAAATTCCCTACTTCAATTACTCCAACCCGGTCAAGCACTTTTATGATCAAACCACTCAAAGTGTTGTTACTTTAGTCAGCCGCAATAAAAGTAGATTGATAAAGGAAATTGTTCAAAGCAAAGAATTAATGCTGCTGTTAGCCTATTCTACCCGCAGAGATTTAAATGAAAAGGAAAAGAAAAAAGTAAAAAAACAACTATTGGATATTTGCAAAACTATTCCTTCTTTGACTATATTTTTACTGCCGGGGGGAAGTTTGCTATTACCCATTTTGATAAAGTTCATACCGACGCTATTACCATCGGCTTTCAATGAAAATCTGGAAGAAATCGAATAAATAAATCGCCCGAGAGCGATTTATTTTAAAATTTCAATTGATATACATCATCCAAATCTTTATTGGAACTGATGTTGACATTCAGATCCGTTACAAATCCAGAATTCAATCCATAGGCCCAGCCATGCAACGTTAATTCCTGTCCATTTTTCCATGCAGCTTGTACAATTGATGTCTTTGACAAGTCAAATACCTGTTCCTTTACATTAATTTCTACGAAAGCATTAAATCGATCATTTTCATCAACTATCGAATCTAAATATTCATGATGCAGACGGTATACATCTTTAATATGACGAATCCAGTTGTCAATGATCCCTATTGATTCATTTCCCATAGCGGCTTTAACACCTCCACAACCATAATGCCCACATACCAGTACATGCTTTACTTTCAGAACGTTTACTGCATAATCCAGAACACTTAACATATTCATATCAGAATGTACTACCATATTGGCAATATTTCTATGAACAAATACCTCCCCTGGTTTTGCACCCACAATTTCATTAGCCGGAACTCTGCTATCCGAACAACCAATCCATAATAAAGGCGGTGTTTGTCCTTTAGCCAAATCTGCGAAATAATTAGGATCGCTGGCTAGAGATGTTTCCACCCATTTTTTATTATTTTCTAATATTTTTTTATAAAAATCGCTCATAAAGAATTACTGTCTTAGTGGATTCAAATGTAAAATAAAATTAATAGTTTTATTTACTAAAAAAAAAATGATTTCCAATTTTAGTGATTATTTCACATATGCTCCAGTATTGTTACAATTCTTCCCTAACGCAACCCACAGCATTCCTATTCTTTTTCCTTGTTCAGTACTACAACCGCTCCTCATAAAATTCGTCTCTCCGTCCTTAATTTCCCAATGTTAATTAAAGATTCTCTTTTAATTTTTAACGATGTGATGCTAATTTACAATCAGCCCGTATTCCTTTCACATCAGCAGACCTGTTGCTCCTAACCTAACAAGCTCTTTTTGATTTAATTACTTGCAACTGAAAATTTAATAGAAGTTTTATTCAAAACTCCATAGTAAAAAGTTATAGTTTTACTAAATTTGCATCAGAAATCATTATAACCATGACAATCACGCAATTAAAATATGTTTTGGCTGTAGCCGAACATAAAAATTTCACTCTTGCTGCCGAAAAATGTTTTGTAACTCAGCCTACTTTGAGCATGCAAATTCAAAAAATTGAGGAAGAATTAAGTATTCAAATATTTGACAGGACAAAAAAACCAATTCAGCTTACGGATATTGGACAAAAAATTGTCAATCAGGCTAAGAATATTGTTAACGAAGCCAATAGAATTCAAGATATTGTAGAGCAGCAAAAAGGTTTTATTGGCGGTGAATTCAGATTAGGGATAATCCCTACTATTATGCCAACATTATTACCGATGTTTTTGAATAATTTTATCAAAAAACATCCAAAGGTAAAACTTATAATTGAAGAGTTAAACACGGAAGAGATTATTGCCAAACTCAATAACGGTCATCTTGATGCCGCAATTGCAGCAACTCCTTTGATGGAAGAAAAAATCAAGGAAATTGTTTTATACTTTGAACCTTTTGTTGCTTACATACCGGAGAGTCACCATAATTTTCAAAAAGAAGAAATAGAAGTCTCTGATTTGAACTTAGATGAAATCCTGCTATTGCAAGATGGACATTGTTTTCGAGAAGGAATTTTAAATTTATGCAAAAGTGCCGGTAAAAACGAAATGAATCATTTTCAAATACAAAGTGGAAGTTTTGAAACTTTAATAAAATTGGCCGACGAAGGTTTGGGAACCACCTTGCTTCCTTATTTACATACCTTAGATTTGAAAGAATCGGACAAAATGAAATTACGTCATTTTAAGGAGCCGAAACCTGCACGGGAAGTCAGTCTGATTTTCCCTAAAAGCGAATTGAAAATTCAAATAATTGATGCCCTTAGAAGTACAATTGCCGGAGTAATAAAAGGAGCAATTGTTTTCCAAAACGTTGAAATTATTAGTCCAATTCAAAAAAAATAAAAAAAGGAACCGATTAAGGTTCCTTTTTTTATTTATGTACTAACGATCAGCAAACATTCTTTTAATTCTGGTTTTCCAATCGTGAAATTTAATAACCATTCTCGTAATTGTTCCATTTCGTATGGCAATAACGTTTTAATTGCTTTTTCTAATTCTTTGCAAAAAAGCATCGGGTCAAAACTTACTCTTTCAAGCACTGATTTTGTGTAATCGAACATAATTTTCGACATAATAAATTAAGATTTTGGGTTATCAATTTTTATTAACTATTGTAAAAGTACATTTTTAAAATAAATAACATCACAAATTAACATACTTTTTATTATTTTATTTTATTTCAAATTAAAGTATGTTTTCAAACTCAAAAGTTTTGTTTTTTTATTTTTTACCAGCGCGAAACATTTCTCTTTTACCCGGAGGCCCCGCTAATTTCTCAACTGTAAAACCTACTTCTATCATACTCCTCTTTACCACTCCACGCGCAGCATAAGTAACCAATACACCATTGGCTTTAAGAGCATTATACATTTTTTCAAAAATGGCTGCACTCCATAATTCAGGTTGGACCCGATACCCAAAAGCATCAAAATATATTAAATCAAATTTTTCAAAATCATCAATTTCTTCAAAAAACTGTTTCCTTTTGGTCAACGTAAAATCATCCCTTAAAACTATCTTTTCCTCCCAATTACTTTCATGCATTCTTTCAAATACAGCACTTTCATTGCTGGCATTCAGCTCTTCAACATAATTCATCAACCCGACTTCTTCGGAGGAAATTGGATAAGCCTCCACTCCGACATAATCGATTGATTGATTCATTTTTGATCCTTCCAAAAAAGTGATAAAGGCATTCAGACCTGTTCCAAAACCAATTTCTAAAATAGAAATTTGTCTATTTTGAAATAGCGACAACCCATTTTTGATAAAAACATGCTGTGCTTCTTGTATGGCACCGTGTTTAGAATGATAACATTCGTCCCATTCCTGTAAATGAATGGTTGTGGAACCATCCAGCGTTTGGATTATTTCTCTTTTCAAAATTATAATTTGAGGTTGTTCTTTGTTTTATAACAATATCAGACGGTCAAATTTAATCAAAACTAAAACGTAATAGTCTCAAAAAATCTATATTTTTTATAAATTCCATATAAATTGGCTCTATTTTTTTCAATTTTTTAAAATATAAATAAATCACAGTTAAATGCTATAATTAATAAAATAATCATAAGTATTTCATTGATTTTTATTTAATTTTGCAAACATTAAAGTACCTTTTATAAAATCAAAGGTTTTAATGCTCAAGCATATCACTTTTAAAAATAAAAATAAAATAATCTCCTTTATTATGAGTACGACTCAAACTAGTAAAATTGAAATAATAAAAG
This sequence comes from Flavobacterium kochi, assembly GCF_048286715.1. Classification (NCBI taxonomy): domain Bacteria; kingdom Pseudomonadati; phylum Bacteroidota; class Flavobacteriia; order Flavobacteriales; family Flavobacteriaceae; genus Flavobacterium; species Flavobacterium kochi. Next base: position 104,908 of record NZ_JBLVPW010000010.1, on the reverse strand, counting down.
CTCCTTCTTCAAAAATAAATGAAGTGGATTTTGGAAACTTAAGCTTTGGTTCTGTTTTTACAGATCATTTATTCGAGTGTGATTTTAAAAATGGGGAATGGCAAAAACCGGTCATTAAACCTTATGCTCCTTTTTTGTTAGATCCATCTACAAGAGTTTTTCATTATGGCCAAGCTATTTTTGAAGGTATGAAAGCATACAAAGATGACAAAAATGATATTTGGCTTTTCAGACCTGATGAAAATTACAAGCGTTTCAATAAATCTGCTGTAAGAATGGCTATGCCGGAAGTTCCTGAAGATGTATTTATGAATGGTCTAAATCAATTGTTGCAATTAGATGAAGCCTGGATAAAAAAGGGAAAAGGAAACGCGATGTACATCAGACCGTTTATGATCGCGACTGGTACCGGAGTGATTGCAAATCCGTCAGATGAATATAAATTCATGATTATTTTATCGCCTGTAACCTCATATTACTCTGGTGATGTTAAGGTACTCATTGCGGAACATTTCAGTAGAGCTGCAAATGGAGGAATAGGAGCTGCAAAAGCTGCTGGAAATTATGCAGCACAATTTTACCCTACTGACTTAGCTAATAAAGAAGGATTTCAACAAGTAATTTGGACTGATGATGCAACGCATACCAGACTTGAAGAAGCAGGTACAATGAATGTATTTTTTAGAATCAATGACACTTTACTGACTGCTCCCGTAAGCGAAAGAATCCTTGATGGCGTAACCCGAAAAACGCTGATAGATTTAGCAAAAAGTGAAGATATAGACGTAGAAATTCGTCCAGTTATTGTTTCTGAACTGGTTGAAGCTTCTAAAAATGGAACTTTGAAAGAAATCTTTGGAGCAGGAACCGCTGCGGTGGTAAGTCCTATTTCCGGATTCTCTTATAAGGATGTTTATCATGAATTACCAAAAATCGAAAATTCTTTCGCATTGCAATTAAAAGATAAATTGACCAACATTCAAAATAAACTGGAAGAAGATACTTTTGGCTGGACTGTTAAAGTATAATTTTAGAATTCAAATTTATAAAAGAAGCGATTTTCAATAAGGGAATCGCTTCTTTTAGTATGATCAAATATTCAACTTTCCGATTTGCTATTTATTCCCCAGTATTTTTGAAAAATCAGGCTTGAAATAATTAGGCCCTTTCATTACCTTTCCGTCTTCACGGTAAAGAGGTTTTCCATCTTCACCCAATTTACTCATATTGCTGCGTTGAATTTCGTCAAAAACTGCTTCAATTTTATGTTGCAGACCATGCTCAATAATAGTTCCACATAGAATATACATCATATCGCCAAGCGCGTCCGCAATTTCTGTCAAGTCATTATTTTGAACTGCTTCCAGGTATTCTTCGTTTTCCTCTTTCATCAGGTTATACCGAAGCGCGTGTTTACTTTCTCCTAAATTGGCCGTAGGAATTTCATTATGCCCTATTTTAAATGCGGTATGAAATTCCTTAACGGAGTCTATTTGTTTTTGCATGTTTTTATTTTTATTAAATGGAAAGCCAAATTAGCAACTATTTCTAAACAATTAGCTAAATTTGCCTGAAATAATTTAAACTATGTTTAGTCAAGGACAATTAGTGTTTGCAGGCTGTTTTTTTGTTGCTTTTGTTATTGCAGCAGTATATGCCTACCGAAAAGATTTGGGAGTACATAAAGAGTTTTACAAGGGAAATTACAAGATATTAATAGGTTTCTTAATTTTTATTGGAATCCTGTTTATGATAAAGATATTTTTTAAACGCTAATTTCTTTATTTTTTGCAATAAAATAATGCCCACTAAAAGTGAGCATTATTTTTTAAAAATTAATCATACTTCTAATTTTCCAAAGGTAAAAATCCAAAGTTTTTAGCGTATTTCAACATTTGTTCTGCAAATGTTTTTGGTTGTTGCACTTCAATCGAAATAATTTTACCCGTTTTGTCTAATTTCGGAACCAATACCGGATTTACAAAACCGCTATAAGCAGCCGAAGCGAATTGCTTGTTGCGTTCCAAAACTTCAGCATGCAGTTTTTGATCTACTTTCACACCATAATTTTCTACTAAAGCTTTTCCTGCGTTAAAATCACCTTCTGATTTGATTCTTTGTACTTCTCTTAATAATTGCCCGAATAAATCGTGTAACTTTTCATAATCTGTAATATTGAAATACGTTTTTCCATTACGAGTGATTTTCTCTATAACATTGTCTTTTTGTCCTTTTTCAAAAACCCATGAACTTACCCATTGACGGTTTCTCATGTGAGCTTCTTCAATATTGGCGCCTAATTCCAAACGCACTAACTGAGTCATTAACCCATTCCTGATGTAACTGTCGTAAGATTCCATTCCCAGTTTTTTCCAATCATCAACCAACCCTAACTCCTGTAATTTTGGGTTGTACAAATAGTATAATCCAACTAGATCTGCCCTTCCTTCTTCAAGTGTCGAAGCATAACTTTTCAATGACTCTTTAGGAGTTCCCACACCAGGATTTATTTGTCCTGAAGCATGGCCCACCACTTCGTGTAAGGCTGTATGCATCTTATCCCCTATTTCGCCATATTTTTTGGCCAAAACAATTTCTTGCTCGTCATTAGCAAATTCCTCTAATTTTCCTTTTCCGGCAGCTTTAGCATACGAATCAATAATATTTCCTAAAGAAACTGATTTTGAACCATGTTCCGCACGGATCCAATCTGCATTTGGAAGGTTTACTCCAATAGGCGTACTTGGCGAAGCATCACCCGATTCTCCCGCTACAATAACTGTTTTATAAGAAACGCCAACAACATTTTTCTTTTTATGTTCGGGCATTAATGGCGAATTATCTTCAAACCATTGCGCATTTTTGGAAACTACTTCCATTTTTGCCGACATATCAAAATCTTTTATCTGAACGATTCCCTCATAAGAACCTCTGTATCCTAATGGATCATTGTACACTTCGATAAAACCATTAATATAATCAATGTTACCTTCAGTTGCTTTTAACCAGGCTATATTATAGTCATCCCAGGTTTTTAAGCTACCTGTTTTATAATAACTGATCAATAATCCCAAAGCATCTGCCTGCTTTTGATTTTCAGCAACAGCTTTTGCCTTTTCCAGCCAATAAATAATTTTATCAATTGCAGGACCATACATGCCACCACTTTTCCAAACTTTTTCTGTCAATTGTCCTTTTGAATTGCGTACTAATTTAGAATTCAAACCATAAGAATACGGTTTCTTAGGATCTGGGCTTGTTTTTTTAGCATAAAAATCTTCCACTTCTTTTAATGAAATTCCTTTTTCATAGAAGTTAATGGCCGAACCTTCCAATAACCCTTTTGATTCATCAAGATTCACTTTTTTTGCGTCAACATCATTAAAAATAATAGCAGCAATAGCTGGAGACAATGTCGTTTTAGTAACCTTCAACAGCCCTGCAAAATAATCTGAAGAAAAACCTGGCTTGATTTTATCACTAGAATAATGATGGTGGATTCCATTTGAAAACCAAACTCTTTTAAGATATATTTCGAAATTTTTCCAGTTAGCGGAAGTTTTGTCTCCTTTATAATTTTTGTAAATATTCTCTAATGCTTTTCTGATTTTCAGATTGTATTTATAGTGCTGATCCCACATTATATCACGACCTGAAGTTCCGGCCTGAGTCAAATAATAAACTAATTTTTGTTCTTTTAGCGTTAGATTTTTCCAATCAGGAATTCGATAACGTAACACTTTAATGTCGGCAAATTGTTCTACAACATAATCGAAAGGAGCTGTCCCAATCGTTTTTACTGCCGTGGTTTTTGTTACCTGTGCATTACAAATAACGGAAACAGCAAGAGTCGTAAAAAATCCAGCAATTTTAAGTAATTTCATTATTAATACTATTTAGAGATTAAACAAGTTATTATTCAACAAATATACACATTCTTTAAATAAATAATAAAAACCGCTACTTAAATTGTCGCTGCTTTGAAAATAAATAAAATAATAGTTCCGATTTTCAGCCAATATTTTTTTGGATTCTGAGTTAAATATACAGAAATTGAGTTCAAAAAAAATTAATCCTACTATAGCGAACCCAAATAACAAATATTATAATTTTTTAATAGTTACCTTACAGTATTAATAAAATTTCTAACTTTACAAGTTAAAACAGCCTATTATCATGAGGATTTTAAAATATATATTTCTTTTATTATTACTTAGTTTAGTTGCATTGTCAATTTTTATTGCCACACAAAAGGGAGATTTCACTATAGAAAGAAGTAAAGTCATTAATTCCCCAAAACCAGCAGTATTTAATTATGTAAATGATTTTAAAAACTGGAAAGATTTTGGATCCTGGACTACCGAAGATCCCGAAATGAAAATAACTTATCCTCAAAATACAATTGGAAAAGGTGCTTCTTATTCCTGGGAAGGAAAAGACAGCAATGGTAATATAAAAACGATTTTTGTAAAAGAAAATGACAGTATTTCTCAAAAAATGAATTCAGACGAAACTTCTTCTGCTATTTTTTGGAGTTTCAAAGACACTGTAGGAGGAACAAAAGTGACTTGGAAAACAAAAGGAAAAATGAGTTTTCTTTTCAAAATTTATTCTGCTTTTAATGGAGGCGTTGCAAAAATCATAGGTGACAGGTATGAAAAAAGCTTGACCAATTTAGACAAAACCTTAGATTATGAAATAAATACCTATACAGTAAAAGTAGACGGTGTAGTAAAGAAACCAGAGACTTTTTATTTGCATCAGACTTTCACCAGTAAAATTAGTAACGTTGCTAAGAATTTTAAAATTGTTGCTCCAAAAATTATTACTTTTTGTACAAAAAATGGCCTTCAAATTACAGGAAAACCCTTCTTACTCTATCACACTTATGACGTAGTAAACGGACTTACCAAAATCTCAATATGTGTACCAATAAAAAATCAAATTTACACAAGCGAAGGAAGTGACCTTTATTCCGGAAAACTAGAAGCATTTGAAGCCGTAAAAACTACTTTAACTGGCGATTATTCCCACAGAGACAAAGCTTTGGATAAAACAAGACAGTACCTCAATGCGAATCGTTTAGCATCAGGCGCGCCATTTTCACATCTTGAAATTTATTTGATAGACAAAACCGAAATAAAAAATCCATCGAAGTGGGTCACTGAAATTTATTACCCAATAAAATCAAAAGTGGAACCCATCAAAATTTACAAACCGGCGGTTGTAAAAGCTGAAGCTGCCATAACAACGGAGCCTGTTGTGAAAACCACTGAAGCTGTAAAAACAGAGCCCGTTGTAAAACCAAAACCGGTTATAAAAAAACCAGTTGCTCCAAAAAAGGAAGAAGAACAATCTGAATTTTAATATTTTTTTATTATCGATTAAACCTATTTGATAAATTCCATTCTAACTGATAAATAATAGCTTTGCAAGAGGAAAAGGAATTCATCCAAAAACTATTGAACCCTGAGACGCAAAACCAAGCGTTTCAACAACTCTTACAAGATTATCAAAGGCCATTGTACAATCACATTCGTACTATTGTATTGAGTCACGATGATACTGATGATGTGCTGCAAAATACTTTTATAAAGGTATTTCAACATTTGAAAAATTTTAAAGGCGACAGCAAGCTTTTTTCCTGGATGTATCGCATTGCTACTAATGAAGCACTAACCTTTTTGAATCAAAAAGCAAAAATTAATGGGATTTCATCTGAAACATTACAAAACAAAACTATTGATAATCTAAAAGCCGATGTGTTTTTCGACGGAAACGACATTCAGATAAAATTACAAAAAGCCATTGCCGCTTTACCGGAAAAACAACAATTAGTTTTCAAAATGAAGTATTTTGAAGAATTAAAATACGAACAAATATCAGAAATATTAGGGACATCTGTCGGCGCTTTGAAAGCATCCTATCATCATGCCGTAAAAAAAATTGAAGCCTTTGTAACGGCAAATTAAACCTTTTGCATCTAATTAAGTCTAATGAACATTATGAAAGCATTTAAACTAGAAAACGAACCGAAAATTGAATCAGGATTTAAAACTCCAGATCATTACTTTGAAAATTTTTCGACAAAAGTTTTACAACAATTGCCAAAAGAGGAACCAAAAGTAATTTCTCTTTTTCAAAAAAGAAAGATACTAATGAGGATGGCAGCAGCAATTTTAGCAATTGCGCTGATGATACCTATTGTAAACACCTACACAAAAAAAACAAAAGAATTAGATTCCACTACATTAGAAAATTATCTTACCTATCAATCTAATATGAATCAATACGATCTGATTAGCGAGCTGGACTCTGACGACATCAATAAAATAAAGACCACTGTAGTGATTGAAGATAAGACTGTTGAGGATTTGTTATCTGTAAATTCTGATGCCGAAAATCTTATCATAGACTAACAATACCTTTTAATACTGAAATTGAACTTAAAAATACAACAATGAACATTAAAAAAATTTTACCGATACTATTGCTCCTTTCCTCTTTCAATTTTTATGCGCAAGTCGAAAAAATGAAAGAAAAAAAAGAACAAATCAAAGCTCTGAAAGTAGCTTTTCTGACCACCGAATTAGATTTAACTCCTGGTGAAGCAGAAAAGTTTTGGCCAATGTATAATACTTTTGATGATAAGCAATTTGAATTGAGACATCAAAAAATGAAAACCTTAATGAAAAGAATAAATGATGGCGGTTTAGATAAAATGACCGAAAAAGAAGCCAGTGCTTTTCTTGCTCAAATGGAAAGTAATGAAGAAGAATTATTTCTATTGCGAAAAAAATTCACTACAAATCTTAAAACAGTCCTTCCGGCAATTAAAATCATTAAACTAAGAAAATCTGAAGAGGATTTCAACAGGAAATTATTGCAACAATACCGAGATAAAGGTCCAAGGAAATAATACTTAGGCTCTATTAATTCAATAAAAACACCCTATTTAATGGTTTATTCTATTATCTGAGGTGTTTTTATTTTTTAAAATTTAAGCGAACCATTTTATTTTTTCCCGCTGCAATGGCGGTACGATTATCTAAAAATCGAATCGTAAAAAGACTGGAATCGCCCGATAATTGTTTCCATGAATTGCCACTATCCGACGAATAATACAATCCGGATGCACCGACCGAAACTAATTCTCTTCCATTACTGTTCGGAACATACTGTAAGCAGGAAGCATAACCAAACCCCTTATTGTCAGATTTTAACACCCAATTTTCCCCTCCGTTAGTTGTTGAAGCCTTGTTGGAGAAATTTTGGTCCGGTAATTCGTAATTGCCACCAGCTATAAATCCTTTTTTGGAATTGTAAAAATCAGCCGTAAAAATTCCAGTCATAATTTTCCCCTGAACTATAGGTGTATCAAACACTTCCCAGGTTTTTCCTTTATCAGATGAGTAAAAAACCCTTGCCTTTTTTCCGCCTGTAACAATCCAGGTCTTATTTCCTTTAATAACAATATTAGTGTTACTTGCCGCAAAAGCTGCTTCCCCATCAACTATTTTTGGCAATTTATCACACGCAATTTTATTCCACGAATTACCACCGTCGCGTGTTGTTATTATAGTAAGACAATTGGTTATTGGATCCCCTATAGCTATTCCTTCTCTATCATTCCAAAATTGCATACTATCATAAAATACTTTTTCATGGTTTTCCTCATAAACCAATTTTGTTTCTGAGCCGTCTTTAGAAATTTTATATAATAAAGCCGGATTTGAAACGTTAAGTATAAAAATCGCTGAAGATGTTTGCGCAATGCTTCTGAATTCAAACTTCAAACTATCTTTCCTGATATGGCTTTCATTTTTTATCTTTTTTTCCAAATCATAAAAACCAAATCTGGAATTATCAGCAGCATACCAAATTTTATTTGCATCAATTAGAATGGCTCTAATGCTCACTTTATCTTGAAATAATGTATCAATTTGAACAGACTGAAAGCCCCCACCATTAGGCTTTTCAACAACACAACTATTTGTTTTGCAAGACACAAAGACATTTAAAACCAATACAATCAAAATAATTTTCCTCATTTTATATAATTTTCCAACGCTAATCTACAATTAAAAATGTTAATACTAATGGTCTCTAAATTTATTGGCACAGTAATTGGATATTGAAAAAACATTAAACTTAATATTATTAATTATGAAAACTAAAATACTTCTTTTAAGTCTATTGACTTCTGTTTTCGCCACACAAATACATGCGCAAGATAGAACTACGGTAAATGCAATGAATAATGAAATTAGTGATAATTTAGATTTACGCGCAGTTGCATCCATTTTTGGAGATTCAAGAGATCTTCAGGATTTTGAAAGACGGTTAAACGATCCACAACTTCAAATATCAAATTTAGATTTGAATAATGATAACGAAGTTGATTACTTGCGAGTAATTGAATCCGTAGAAAATAGAACCCACGTGATTATCATCCAGTCTGTAATTGATCAGGATGTATATCAGGATGTCGCTACAATCGATGTTGAGAAAGACAGATACAACAATGTTCACGTACAAGTTGTAGGAGACGTCTATATGTATGGTCAAAATTACATTTACGAGCCTGTGTATTACAATACACCACTCATTTATGCTTCTTTTTGGGCTTCTAATTACCGTCCGTATTATTCAACCTGGAATTGGGGTTATTATCCTTCTTATTATTATGCCTGGAATCCATTCCCAATTTTCAGATATAGAAACAACATTAATATTTGCTTGAATGTAAACAACAATTACAATTATGTTACCTCAAGAAGAAGTAGTATTGCTATTGGATTATACAGTACAAGACGTTCCAATGGATATGAAAGACAACACCCAAATTATGCTTTTTCAAGAAGAAATTCACAAGTAACAAATCGTTATGAATTAGACCAAAGAAGAGGATCAAGAAATGTTGGTTCAAGAAATGAAAATGGTTATCAAAACAGAACCAATTCTTCTAGAGAAGTAATGTCCCAAAGAACAGGAAATCAAATAGATTATTCACAAAACAGAACTAATCCTTCCACAGAAGCTCCGCCACAAAGGGGACAACAACAAAGGGACTACTCTCAAAACAGGGGTAATTCTTCCGGAGAAGCTGCGCCACAAAGGGGACAACAACAAAGGGACTACTCTCAAAACAGAGGTAATTCTTCCGGAGAAGCTGCGCCACAAAGAGCACAACAACAAAGGGACTACTCTCAAAACAGAGGTAATTCTTCCGGAGAAGCTGCGCCACAAAGAGCACAACAACAAAGGGACTACTCTCAAAACAGAGGTAATTCTTCAGGAGAAGCTGCCCCACAAAGGGCACAACAACAAAGGGATTATTCTCAAAACAGAGGTAATTCTTCCGGAGAAGCTGCGCCACAAAGAGCACAACAACCACAACAACAAAGGGACTACTCTCAAAACAGAGGTAATTCTTCCGGAGAAGCTGCGCCACAAAGAGCACAACAACCACAACAACAAAGGGACTACTCTCAAAACAGAGGTAATTCTTCCAGAGAAGCAGCGCCACAAAGAGCAGAACAACAAAGAGGAAACTCTTCCAGAGAAGCAGCTCCACAAAGAGCGGAACAACAAAGAGGAAATTCTTCATCAAGAAACGACAATAGAAGGTCGTAAAAACACAGTTTAACAAATTAAAAAACACGGTTGTAATAACTGTGTTTTTTTTTGTCATTTTATTAAATAAACAGCTCTAATATATTTAAAAAGAGTAAATTTGACGAGTTTTTTAAAAATATTACATGAGCGCATCGCACAAAGATCTGCATACTAAATTAACATTAGGCGGGTTATTAGTTTCATTAGGAATAATTTACGGTGATATTGGAACTTCACCTTTATATGTAATGAAAGCCATACTTGGTGATCATGTTATTAATGCAGATGTTGTTTTAGGAGGGATTTCAGCTGTATTTTGGACACTTACCTTACAAACTACCATAAAATACGTTCTCATTACCTTAAGTGCTGACAATCATGGTGAAGGTGGTATTTTTGCTTTATATGCTTTAGTCAAAAAAACAAAAATTCAATGGTTAATAGTCCCCGCAATTATAGGCGGAAGCGCCTTGTTGGCTGATGGAATCATAACCCCTCCCATATCAGTATCTTCTGCTGTTGAAGGAATCAGAACGTACTATCCTCATATAAATACAATCCCAATTGTAATAGGAATTCTATTTGTGTTGTTCGCAATTCAACAATTCGGAACCAAATTAGTAGGTAAATTTTTCGCTCCAATGATGCTGCTTTGGTTTGGTATGCTAGCGGTCTTGGGCGCTATACAAATTACACAACATACGGAGGTTTTCAAAGCCTTGAACCCCTATTATGCCTATCATTTATTATCCATTCATCCTGAAGGTTTTTTTGTATTAGGTTTTGTATTTCTTTGTACAACTGGTGCAGAAGCGTTATATTCAGACATGGGACATTGTGGTCGAAAAAACATCAGAATTAGCTGGATTTTTGTAAAAACTGCCTTAGTCCTTAATTATTTTGGACAAGCCGCTTACTTAATACATCACGAAGGGGAAACATTACAAAGTTTAGGCGGAAAAAATGGAAACCCGTTCTATCTTATTATGCCCGATTGGTTTCAACCCATGGGTATTATTATTGCAACACTCGCTGCTGTAATTGCTTCACAAGCATTGATCAGCGGCTCATTTACATTAATAAATGAAGCCATGCGATTGAACTTTTGGCCTAAAGTAAAAATAAAATATCCTACCGAATTAAAAGGACAATTATATATTCCATCTATAAACTGGCTGCTGTTTTTTGGTTGTGTGGGAATTGTATTGCACTTCGAAGAATCCAGTAACATGGAGCATGCTTATGGATTAGCCATTATTTTATGCATGATAATGACCACTATTTTGCTTAATTTTTATTTGATAATGAAAAGGGTAAAATTGTATTTTATCGTACCGTTAATTACCATTTATTTAATAATTGAATTTAGCTTTTTAGCAGCCAATATTACCAAGTTTGCAGAGGGTGGTTATGTAACACTTTTTATAGCAACACTTTTAATATCTGTAATGACCATTTGGTATTTGGCCAAGAAAATCAACAAGAGTTACACCAAAATTGTTAAGATTGAAGATTATAAAAAAGTTCTTGTTGAGTTAAGTGCTGATTTATCGATACCAAAATATGCCACTCATTTAGTATACATGACTAATGCGGGCAGAATTGATGAGATAGAAGAAAAAGTAATGTATTCTATTTTACAAAAAAGACCTAAAAGAGCCGATATTTATTGGTTTGTACACGTAAACATATTGACTGAACCTTATAAAACAGAATATAAAGTAACGGAAATGGTCAAAGATGATTTGTATCGCGTTGATTTTAATTTAGGATTTAGAGAACCTACAAAAATAAACCTGATGTTCAAAGAAGTAATTAAGGACATGGTACAAAAAGGAGAAGTAGATATAACCAGCAGATATGAATCTTTGAATAAAAACAATATTATAGGCGATTTCAAATTTGTACTGTCTGAAAAGTTCCTTTCCAATGATAGTGATTTACTTTGGCATGAAAAAATAATTATGAATTCGTATTTCTTTATTAAAAAACTAAGTTTATCTGAAGAAAGAGCCTTTGGTCTGGACAGTAGCTCAGTTAAAATAGAAAAATTCCCAATGGTACTCCATGCTCCTGAAAATATTGGTTTAACAAGAGTTAAATAAGGATTTTTCACCCTATACTTTACAAAAAACACTGTAGCTAAAACAGTGTTTTTTTTATATCAAAAAATTTAAAAAGAACATTCATTATTAAAAATATAACATTCAATCAATTAATAGTACCTTTGCACCTCAATTATTTAAAATGAGATTACACAGAAATTTAGTTTATACTACCATTGATGCTTTGAATGCCATATTTAATGAAGGCGAATATGCGGATAAAGTGGTAGCAAGATCCTTAAAAAAAGACAAACGTTGGGGAAGCTCTGACAGAAAATTTGTTGCCGAAACCATCTACGAAATCGTACGTTGGAAAAGATTGTACGCAGAAATAGCCGAAGTAAAAGAACCTTTTGACAGAGACAATCTGTGGAGAATGTTTTCCGTATGGGCAGTTTTAAGAGGGTATCCTATTCCTGATTGGCGTCAACTGGAAGGAACTCCTGAAAGAAAAATAAAAGGACGTTTTGACGAACTTTCAAAAGTAAGAGCTTTAAAAGAATCCATTCCGGATTGGATGGATGAATTAGGAGTTAAAGAATTAGGAGAGAAAGTTTGGGCAACTGAAATTACGGCTCAAAACCAACCTGCCAAAGTAATCCTAAGAGTAAATACACTTAAGACAACCAGGGAAGCGCTGCGTGCTATTTTGATGGATTTAAACATTGAAACAGAAACCCTGAAAAATCAACCTGATGCTTTGGTCCTAAAAGAAAGAGCCAATGTTTTCTTAACTGACGCTTTTAAGCAAGGTTTCTTTGAAGTTCAGGATGCCAACTCTCAATTAGTGGCTGCTTTCCTTGATGTAAAACCAGGAATGCGTGTTGTTGATACCTGCGCTGGCGCTGGCGGAAAAACATTACACATTGCTTCCTTAATGGAAAACAAAGGACAGTTAATCGCTATGGATTTGTATGAAAGTAAATTGAAGCAGTTAAAAATCAGGGCAAAAAGAGATGGTGCATTCAATATTGAATACCGTATTATTGACTCAACAAAAATCATTAAGAAATTACACGAAAAAGCGGATCGTGTTTTAATTGACGCACCGTGTAGCGGCTTAGGGGTTCTGAAAAGAAATCCGGATGCTAAATGGAAATTAAAACCAGAGTTTATTGATAATATCCGTAAAGTACAATCGGAAGTTTTAGAAAGTTATTCTAAAATTGTAAAACCGGGAGGAAAATTAGTGTACGCCACCTGTTCTATTCTACCATCAGAAAATCAAGAACAAATTGCTCGTTTCCTGACTACAACTATTGGAAAACAATTCAATTTTGTTAAAGACCAAAAAATCTTGGCGTCAGAATCTGGTTTTGATGGATTCTATATGGCATTATTGGAACGAAAAGAAGAAACAAAAGAAGTTAAAGCTTAATTATAAGTTTAAACGATATAAAAAGTCCACGTAAAAAGTGGACTTTTTTTTGTTTCAATATTTGCTAAAAGCAAAAAAGCCCCAAAAAATTGGGGCTTTTTCATATCTAACAGAAAAATTTAATCATTCATTGAGATTAAAAACTCTTCATTATTCTTGGTTTTCTTAAAACGATCATTAATGAAATCCATAGCTTCTACCGGATTCATATCCGAAAGATATTTTCGCATAATCCACATTCTTTGCAATGTTTTTTGATCCAACAACATATCGTCGCGTCTTGTGCTTGAAGAAGTTAAATCGATAGCCGGGAAAATACGTTTGTTTGCAATTTTTCTATCCAATTGCAATTCCATATTACCAGTACCTTTAAATTCTTCAAAAATAACTTCATCCATTTTCGAACCAGTCTCAGTCAATGCAGTTGCAATAATGCTTAATGAACCTCCATTTTCCACATTACGGGCAGCTCCAAAGAAACGTTTTGGTTTTTGCAATGCATTGGCATCCACACCACCACTTAACACTTTACCTGAAGCAGGCTGAACTGTGTTGTAAGCTCTGGCCAAACGTGTAATGGAATCCAACAGAATCACCACATCATGTCCACATTCCACAAGTCGTTTCGCTTTTTCAAGTACGATATTTGCAATTTTCACATGTTCTTGTGGTTCCCTGTCAAACGTAGAAGCAATTACTTCCCCACGCACACTGCGTTGCATATCGGTAACCTCTTCCGGGCGTTCATCAATCAACAAAACGATTAAATACACTTCAGGATGATTCGCCGCAATTGCATTGGCAATTTCCTTAAGCAACATCGTTTTACCGGTTTTAGGTTGTGCCACAATCATTCCGCGTTGTCCTTTTCCTATTGGTGAAAACAAATCGATAATTCGCGTTGAAATAGTGCTTTGCTTTTCCGCTAATTTGAATTTCTCCGAAGGAAAGACAGGCGTTAAATGTTCGAATGAAACCCGATCACGAACCACTTGAGGATCGTGTCCGTTTATTTTTAAAACTCTTACCAATGGGAAAAATTTCTCTCCTTCTTTTGGTGGACGAACCACTCCTTTTACGGTATCTCCTGTTTTAAGACCGAATAATCTGATTTGAGAAGTCGATAAATAAATATCATCTGGTGACGCTAAATAATTATAATCTGAGGAACGCAAAAAACCATATCCGTCAGGCATCATTTCAAGAACACCTTCACTTTCTATAATTCCGTCAAATTCAAAGTCAGACGCAGCAAAATTACTTTTCTTATTTTTAAAATTTGGATTCTGATTCCCGTTTTGGTTTGGATTTTGGTTTTGGTTCTGTTTATGTAATTGATTTGGATTAATCTTTTTTACCGGCGCAGCAGCAACTTCTGCTTTCTCTTCCACTACAACATCTGTAACCTCCTCATTCTCTTTGGTAGCCTCTTTTACCTCTTCCTTATCCTTTTTTAAAGCAATTTTCTTTTCGTAGGCCGATTTATTAAATTTAATAATCTTCCCTACTTTTTTTTCAGTATCTGCCAGTTCTTCTTGAATTGGAGCAACCTCCTCTTCTTTTGGTATTGGTTCAGCCTGAAGCTTTGCTTCAACCGGAATACTTATTTCTGTTGCAACATCCTCTTTATCGAAAAGAGTGTTTTTTACAGCTTTTTGAATCGCAACTTTTTTAACAGGAACGATTCTCGTTCTCTTGGGTTTATCGTCTTCAACGTTACTTTCCTTTTTAGTATCTAATGCTGAATCAACGTTAGCAGCCACTTGATGCTCTAAAATTTGACTAATTAATGTCTCTTTTTTTACACCGTTAAACTTTATGGTTTTAGCTGATTTAGCTATTTCTTGAAGCTCAGATAGCTTCATTTCTTTTAATGCAGAAATATCAAACATGAATGTTCTATGAGTTTAATTATTTTGGAAAAATGTAAAGATAGGTAGTAAACTTTTTTATTTTGAATCAACCGCAGTATGAAGTGCTTACGGTATTGTCATGCAATAATACGAATAAAATTTTATCATACAATAGTATTTATAAAAAAGAAAATATATTTTTGTAGAACAAATTCAAACCATGATACAAAGAATTCAAACCATTTATCTATTTCTTGCTTTTGTAGTGACAGGAATTTTACCCTTTTTCATTCCTTTATGGACAATGAACAATGGTACTGATTTTTTATTCATGCAAGATCAGGTCTATGTAATCTTATTTGGTTTAAGCACAACGCTTACTTTATTAGGTATCATATCTTATAAAAAAAGACAAAATCAATTTGTTATTGGCAGATTGAACATAATTTTAAATTTAATTTTATTAGGATTGTTTGTATATCGTTCACTAAACTTATCTGGAGAAACAGTAGCTGTTTCGGAGAAAGGTATTGGGATGTTTCTACCTGTAGTTGCTATCGTATTATTAGTCTTGGCTAATAAGGCCATCAAAAAGGATGAAGATCTTGTAAAATCTGTGGACAGATTGAGATAAACCTATAAACTTAATTTATTAGTGCGAAGAAAACCCGGATGTAACAATTCGGGTTTTTTTGTTAAATATCTTTTAAAAAATAATAAAAATCTTACTAAATGATTCATTAAAATTTTATAAATTTGAATCGTAGTAATTCTATTATGAAAACAAAAATCAGAATCCACTTAGCGGACGATCATCAAATACTTATTGATGGAATCAGTACTTTACTTCAGACTATTCCTAATTATGAAGTGGTGGGATTTTCTCTAAATGGCACCACCATTTATGATGACGTCACGAATAACAAAGCTGACATTCTTGTTTTAGACATTAATATGCCGGAAAAGGACGGAATTGAGGTTATCAAAGAATTTGCTGAGAAGGGTTTTCCTTGTAAGGTCATTATTCTTTCGAGTTACGATGATCTGAAACTGATAAAAGAAATCATGAAGCTTGGTGCGAGTGGTTATTTAACAAAACAATGTGCCGGTGAAAATATCGTTGAAGCCATTGAAGCAATTTCGAGAGGAGAAGAATATTTTTGCACACCGGTTCGAGAAAAAATCTTTAATTCTTTAACAAAGAGCAATCCAAAACTAAACAAAAACGAGCTGGATACAAATTCAATTCTGACAGGACGCGAATTGGAAATCATTATTTTGATTTCACTGGAATATAGTGGTAAGGAAATCAGTGAGCAACTATTCATCAGTGTCAATACCGTTGAAACGCATCGTAAAAACATAATGAAGAAACTAGATGCAAAAAACACGATCAGCTTAGTCAAATATGCACTTAAAAATAATTTGATTAAATCATAAACTAAGCAGTTAAAGAACTTTTTCATGGCTCTATTTCGAATTAACATAGTGCTTCTTTTGCTAACTTTTTTTAGCGCTCCTTCTTTTGCCCAGGAAAAAACACTTTCCAAAAAAGAAATCACACTATTATCAAAAGAGGCTAATAAATGCATGAAAGGGGGTTATTTTGAAAAATCTCTGGTAAAAGCCCGGATCGCTTTGCATTATGCCATTGCTATCAAAGATGATTATCTTATCGCCTCCACCTACAACACGATCGCAGCAAATTTTGATGAATTAGCTGAATTTGACAAAGCCTTTTTCTATTACAACAAAGGCCTGCTTTATGCCAAAAAGACCAATAATAATCAATTAAAAAATTGGCTCTATAACAATTTGGGGAACATCTATTGTTTTGATAAGAAACAATATGAGAAAGGAATTGTTTGTTACAAAAAATCATTACAATACAGTAAAAGAACAAACGATTTAAGCCAGACAGTATTTACGAAACTCAATATAACTTGGGCTTATTTTGATATTGGTCAATTTGACAAAGGCTATCCCTATTTAGAATATATAAACAAATACCACCAAAAATACGGTGATGAATCTACAATAGTTGCCCTAAATATGCTTAATGGTATGTATTATGGTTATAAAAATGACACTAAAAAAGCCAACTTCTTTTTTCAAAACGCCATAAAATTTGGAAATGAAGGAAATGAAAAATCAGATTTATCCTTTACACATCAAGAATATTCTAAATTTTTAATAAAAACAGGTGAGTTTCAAAAAGCATACGAAAACCTGGCTCTTTACAACACCATCACAGCGCAACTGAATACGGAAGAAAAACTCAAAAAAATTAATGTTGCCGGCATTAATCTCGAAATAGATGAATACAAAAGAGAGATTGACAAAATAGAAACTAAATACAAAACGAAACAGGAATTATTACTGGAAACGCAATCTAAAAACAAAAAAATCAGCATTATAGTGATTTCATTATTGCTTTTAATCATCATTCTTTTTTACATTTCATTTCAGAATTCAAAACTAAAACAGAACAACAAACTCAAAGATTTGCAAAGTAAAATTCAGGAAAACATAATCAATGCATCCATAAACGGACAGGAATTAGAAAGAAAAAAAATCGCTTCCTTTTTACATGATAACATAAGTGCTTTGTTGTCTTCGGCAGGATTGCATTTAAATGTTTTTACTTCCCAAAATCAATCTCCTCCTCAGGAGATACTAAAAACTAAAGCTATTTTAGTGGAAGCGCATGATAAAGTTCGCGATTTGTCACATGAACTGATGCCTACACTTTTGGCCCGTTTTGGTTTATTTTATGCACTGGAAGATCTATGTGAAAAAAATTCAAACTCAGTAATTGAATTTAAATATTCAAGTCTGGTACCTACAAAAACGCGTTATAATGAAGAATTTGAAATGAAAATTTATTTTATTATCAGTGAATTATTGAATAATATTATCAAACACAGCAAGGCAAGCACTGCAAAGATTACTGTTCAGGAAAACAATAAATCACTACAAATTCATGTCTACGATAATGGAAAAGGCTTTAACACTGCCCATTTTCATAATCTTGAAGGCTTTGGACTCAATCAGATTCAGGCGAGAATCAACAATTTAAAAGGCAGTATTTCTATCGATTCCAAACAAAATCATGGAACATCAATTTATATCGTTGTACCGGTTGTAGAAAAATAATTGCTACCCCTTTTGCTCTATTTCAATAATTTCCAAATCCTTGATTTTATCGCCATCAATCAAAAAACGCAACATCGTGCGCACCTTATGAAAGCCACTTTTGCCTGCTGCACCAGGATTCATGTGTAATAAATTATACTTTTTATCAAAGATCACTTTTAGAATATGCGAATGCCCACAGATAAATAATTTTGGAGGATTCACATCCATCTCCGCTTTAATATTGGGATTGTATTTCCCCGGATAACCACCAATATGTATAATCCAAACATCCACTCTCTCACACATAAAGCGGTTGTGCAACGGGAATTCCAATCTCGCCTTAGCGTCATCGATATTACCATAAACACAGCGCAACGGTTTTAGTTTTTTTATGGCATCGGTTACAGCCAAATCACCAATATCTCCCGCATGCCAAACTTCATCAACCTGAGCGACATATTTCAAAATGGTATCATCAATGTGACTGTGTGTATCTGAAAGCAGTAATATTTTTTTCAAAACTGGTTGTATTTGGAGCTATTTCCATCTATTCGTTTCAATCTTTACATTTTTAAAGAAAAGCAATAAAGATTTTCCACTGCTATCTGGGCAAGGATTTTGGGGTAAAATTAGACATTCAAATTCCAAATAAAAAATCCATTTAAAACTTAACAAACTTTTGCGCCATAGCAACTTCGTGACACAAAAATTAATAAGTATCTTTGTCACTTCAAAAAAAATCACTTGAGGTATTTCATAAAATTAGCATATAACGGAGCCCACTATCACGGTTGGCAATACCAGCCTAACGCTGCATCGGTTCAGGAAATGATGAACAAGGCATTTTCAGTGCTATTGAATACTGAAATCAATCTTATGGGAGCCGGACGCACTGATACTGGTGTTCACGCCAAGAAAATGTACGCTCATTTTGATTTTGAAACATCATTTGACATTCCAAATTTAGTTCACAAACTTAACTCCTACCTGCCCAAAGATATTGTTGTTTATGCTATCATTCCCGTTCACGATCAAGCGCATACGCGTTTTGACGCTACCAAAAGAACATATGAATACCATATCAACACCTTTAAAGATGTTTTTTTGCAAGAACAAAGTTGGTATTTCCATCAAAAATTAGATGTGGATTTAATGAATGAAGCGGCTAAATTATTGTTTAATTTTACTGATTTTCAATGTTTCTCGAAAGTGAATACAGATGTGAATACCTTTGACTGCACAATTTCTGAAGCCTATTGGAAACAAGAAAACGGCAGCCTTATTTTTACGATTTCGGCCAATCGCTTTTTACGAAATATGGTTCGTGCCATTGTGGGAACATTAATAAACATAGGATTACACAAGATTACATTGGCTGATTTTATTGCCATTATAGAAAGTAAAAACCGCGATAAGGCTGGTTTTTCAGTTCCGGCCCATGGTTTATATTTAACCCAAATAGAATACGATTATTTATAGTTTTAGTCCACCAGTTTTAAGCAGTCTGCCTAAAGCATAAGACTTAAAGAAAAAAAAACATGAAAGCAAAAGCATTTGATACCCGATTATTCAAACGAATATTACACTATACGAAACCGTATCAATGGCGTTTTGACGGCGTGATTATTTTTGCCATTTCACTGTCAATTTTTGCGGCACTACGCCCCTATCTATTGAAGCAAACGGTCGACGGTTACATAAAAACTCATGACCAAAATGGACTACTGATGTATGTAATCCTGATGGGAGTGGTTCTTTTAATGGAAGTATTTTCGCAATTTTACTTTGTGTATTGGGCAAACTGGCTCGGTCAGGATATAGTTAAAGACATTCGAACAAAACTATTCAGACACCTGTTGAGCTTTAGAATGAAGTATTTTGACCTTGTTCCTGTAGGACAACTCGTTACACGTTCGGTATCGGACATTGAATCTATCGCACGAATTTTCAGCCAGGGACTGTTTATGATTATCAGCGATTTGATGAAAATGCTTGTTGTACTTATTTTCATGTTTTACATGAACTGGACATTGACTTGGATTGTAATTATTGCCATGCCAATATTAGTTTTCATCACCCGAATTTTCCAAAAGAAAATGCAAGTTGCTTTTGAAGAAGTGCGTACGCAAATTGCCAACATGAACTCTTTTGTTCAGGAACGTGTTACAGGAATGAAGATTGTTCAACTCTTCAACAGAGAAGATATTGAATATGAAAAATTCAAAAGCATTAACGACAAACACAACAGAGCTTGGATAAAAACTATTCTCTATAACTCCATCTTCTTCCCTATTGCTGATATTATTTCTTCTTTGACATTAGGATTTATTGTACTGTACGGTGGAATAAAAATATTGAATGGAGATCATTTCACGACTTTTGGGGATTTGTTTTCGTACACCATGTTTATTGGAATGTTATTTAATCCGTTGCGTCAAATTGCAGATAAATTCAACGAAATGCAACTGGGAATGATTGCTGCCAATCGTGTTTTTGATATTTTGGATACCCAAGATCAGATACAAGATACAGGAACAATTGAAGCACCCATTTTTAAGGGAGATATTAGATTCGAAAATGTCCGTTTTGGTTATATTCCTGAAGAAGATGTCATTAAAGGGATTGACCTTGAAGTAAATGCCGGACAAACCATTGCTATTGTAGGTTCCACAGGAGCAGGGAAATCCACAATTATCAATTTGCTAAACCGTTTTTACGAAATCAACAGTGGTTCAATTTATATCGATAATCACAACATCGAGCATTACACTTTAAGCACATTACGCAGACAAATCGCAGTGGTTTTGCAGGATGTTTTTCTTTTTGCCGATACTATTTTCAATAATATCACTTTGAATGATCCAGCGATAAGCAGAGAACAGGTTTTGACTGCAGCCAAAAAAATTGGCGTTCATAATTTTATCATGAGTTTACCGGACAATTATGATTTTGACGTTAAAGAGCGTGGCGTAATGCTTTCGTCAGGGCAGCGCCAGTTAATTGCTTTTTTAAGAGCCTATGTGAGCAACCCCAGTATTTTGATTCTGGACGAAGCTACGTCATCGATTGATACGTATTCCGAAGAATTGATTCAACGCGCCACTGAAACCATTACCGAAGGCAGAACTTCGATAGTAATTGCGCATCGACTTGCAACTATTGTCAATGCCGATAAAATTGTGGTAATGGATAAAGGACTAATTGTGGAACAAGGCACACATCAAGAGCTAATCAACCGTGAAAGTGGATATTACAAGAACTTGTATGATTCTCAATTTTCAGTAGCTAATTAAGTGTTTTTTGTTACGTTTTTTCTACCGCAAAGACTGTAAAGTTTTTTGTTTGACAAGATACAAAAGGCACTAAATTTTTAATTTTCAATTAAAAATTCACGAATTTGCGGCTAAAAAAAAGCTATCCCTGTATTGACAATACTGTAAGCCTTTTTAAAATAACAGTGTTTTTTTGAAATTTTGTTACTTTATTACTTTATTTCATTGAAATTTTCTCAAAACAGAATAAATCCTTAAATTCGCCAAATCAATTAATTTAGTAAAAACGGATATAAAATGAAATGAGCTTTTGCGAATTCCATTTTTATAACTAAAAAAATAAATACTTAAAAAATGAAATACGATATTATAGTTTTAGGAAGTGGTCCTGGAGGATATGTTACAGCCATTAGAGCATCCCAATTAGGCTTTAAAGTAGCCGTGATTGAAAAAGAAAACTTAGGCGGAGTATGCTTGAACTGGGGTTGTATCCCAACAAAAGCATTACTAAAATCAGCTCAGGTTTTTGATTATCTAAAACACGCTTCTGATTACGGATTGACTGTTTCATCATTTGACAAAGACTTCCCTGCTGTCGTACAACGCAGTCGTAGTGTAGCTGACGGAATGAGCAAAGGTGTTCAATTCTTGATGAAAAAAAATAAAATTGACGTGATTGATGGTTTTGGAAAACTAAAACCAGGAAAAAAAGTTGATGTTACTGACAAAGACAATAAAGTTACTGAATACAGTGCTGACCATATAATCATTGCAACCGGGGCCCGTTCTCGTGAATTGCCAAACTTGCCACAAGATGGTGTAAAAGTAATTGGTTATAGACAAGCAATGAGTTTGCCTGCGCAACCTAAGTCCATGATTATTGTAGGGTCCGGAGCTATTGGAGTAGAATTTGCACATTTTTATAATGCTATGGGAACTGATGTTACCATTGTAGAATTCATGCCAAATGTAGTTCCCGTTGAAGACGAAGACATTTCAAAACAAATGGAACGTTCTTTGAAAAAAGCTGGAATCAAAATCATGACCAGCTCTTCAGTTGAACGAATTGATACTACCGGAGCAGGTGTTAAAGCATTTGTAAAAACGGCCAAAGGAGAAGAAGCTCTAGAAGCTGAGATTTTACTTTCAGCAGTTGGAATCAAAACCAATATTGAAAACATAGGATTAGAAGAAGTAGGTATTGCTACTGACAGAGATAAAATCTTGGTAAACGCATACAATCAAACCAATATTCCTGGATATTATGCTATTGGCGATGTGACACCAGGGCAAGCATTAGCTCACGTAGCTTCTGCTGAAGGAATCAATTGTGTAGAGAAAATCGCAGGCCTTCACGTAGAACCTATCGATTACGGAAACGTACCGGGTTGTACATATGCAACTCCTGAAATCGCTTCAGTAGGTTTGACCGAAAAACAAGCTAAAGAAAAAGGGTACGAACTGAAAATTGGTAAATTTCCATTCTCAGCCTCAGGAAAAGCTAAAGCTGCCGGAACACCAGATGGTTTTGTAAAAGTGATCTTTGATGCTAAATACGGCGAATGGTTGGGTTGCCATATGATTGGGGCAGGAGTTACGGATATGATTGCTGAAGCAGTTGTGGCTCGTAAACTTGAAACTACAGGACACGAAATCTTAAAATCAATTCACCCCCACCCAACAATGAGTGAAGCGGTTATGGAAGCTGTTGCGGATGCATACGGTGAGGTAATACATTTATAAATTTCAGATTGTAGATTAACGATTTTTAATTTCAGATTTATTAATCCGATTTGTGAAAGCAAGTCGGATTTTTTTTGCACACTTATTACATGATTCTCCAATAAAATAGTCGTTTTTTTAAATAACAAACTAGCTACCAAAATATCAACTACAACCTGCCAATGAAAATAGTTTTTCTTCACCAATAAAAAAAACATAAAACTAATTTAGCAAGACCAAAGAAAGCATTTATAGATTTGCGTATAACTCATTATAAAAGTATTTTTATAAGAAAAATAAATTAAATTTACGTGAGGTTTTAATACAACAAACCAAAAGGTAAAATCCTAGTTCAGGAATTTATAATGTGCCGAAATATTTTCAAAAAATAATAACACCCCAAAACAACCTATAGAGTCTATTAATATCAAAAAGGGTAAAGATGAAACACCTATTCGATTTTTTAATGATCTCAGGGGTATTGCTTGGAATTGCTTTTATAATTGCCACACAGTGCTCAAAAAACAGAAAAGACAAAACTATCATTTACCTCAATTTTGTGGTTGCCTTTTTAATGTTGAATAATCTCCAGGCTTGTTTGTTGGAAACTGTTTTTATAGATGCTCCATTTTTTATTCAAAGATTACAAATTCCATGGTATGTCCTTATTTTTCCCTCTTTTTATTTTTTTTTAGTCCACTACCTTAAAATTGAAAAAAAGTTAGTTTCCTTTGTCTATATTTCCTTTACCTTATTTATTTTGGAAGTAGTGATACGAATTGCATTTATCCCTTATTTCTATAATGAAAAAAACAATTTATTTATCGCAGGATATGTACAAATAGAAGAAATTGTAAATGCACTGTACTCCATATTTCTTTTTATCAAAGCAATTTTAATACTTTTTAACTATTCCGAACTCTACCTGCCCATTTTAGCTTTTGATGATTTAAGATGGCTTAAAAATTTCATGTTTTTTGGCAGTATAGTTATACTCATGTGGGTTTGTGCCATTTTATTAAATTTAGACAAAACTTTAAACCCACAAGTTTTTATTTATTACCCATTGCGTTTGAGCAGCACTTCTTTATTATATTGGATCAGTTATCAGGGATTTTACAATTATTCATTAATGATCGAACGAATTGCATTAAGAAAAGCGATTGCCTTCGAAGAGAAACATAAAATTAGCATTCCACACAGCAACCATATAGAAGAAAATAAATTTCAACAGATTAGAGCCTATATCGAAAAAAACAAAAGATTTCGTGATCCGACATTTAGTTTAGAAAAATTGGCTTTCGAAATGAAAATAAGCACGAGTAAATTATCTCATTTAATTAACCAGGAAAGCGGATATAATTTTTCGGATTACATCAATTATTTGAGAGTCGAAAAAGCAAAAAAATACCTCACAAAATCAAACTACTCAGCCTATACGATAGTTGCTATTGGACTAGAATGTGGATTTAACTCTAAGTCCACGTTTTATACCGCTTTCAAGAAATTTACCCATGTTACTCCTTCTGAATTTAGAGAGAAATAAACTGTCCAGGATTATCCAACTTGTCCTAATTCCTATACGTTCGATAATCTTGGATAATTCCTTTTTTCTGTTGTCATAATTTTGAGACTGAATTTAAAAGTCTAGAAATCATGAAAAATTCCATCATTTACTTCGTTATTATTTCTTTCCTGTTCCAAAGTTGCTATACTTATAAAGCAATAGATTTGAAAGAAACGCCATTAATTGTAGGCAAAAACTACAAAATAAGACAAGACACAAAATTCATTAAGGCAGCACTAAAGACTGCAAATGACAACACAGTCACTTTTATGATCAACAACCATGAAGTAACTGTTCCTATCTTCAAAATCAAAGAAATTCAAGCGAAGAAATTTTCGACATTGAAAACCATCGGCCTTATGTCTAGTGGTTTAGTTAGTGTTATTGTCATCGGGGCTATAGAAATGAGTGATTTTGACTTTGGAGAATTTTCGATTCCAAATTAAACTCCTAGCAATCAAAGGGCAACTATTTTAGAAACGCCTCTTTTTTGGAAATCGTTTTGTTGTGTTCAATTCCAGTAGTTAATCATTCACGACTTAAAAACATCAATCATGATACTTTTTATTATTTGTACTTTATTGAAAAAGTACTATTATCAAACCTGGATTAAGGTCTTTTCAAAAATAAGTAATTTTTTGAAAGCCAGTATCCACAGCTTTCTCGGAAATCTTCTTATACAACTTATGCTGTTTTTGCCAGTACTGTCAATTGCCCAAAACGTACAACTGAATTATAAAATAATGCAAAGGGGAAATGATATTGGCTGGCTGCGACTTGAAAAAAACAGTATTGGGAATAAATCAGAACTATTGTTAATTTCCGAAATAAGAACCAAAGCCATTGTACCAATCACAATGTTGGCAAGAGAGTCTTCCTCTTTTGAAAATGGAAAACTGATTTATTCCTCTCAATTCAGAAAAACCAATGGTACTACAAAACTGGACAAACAAACAAAACTTGTTATTGATAAGTATGAAGTATCGGAAAATGGAGAAAAAGTGAAACTTCCATTTCCTACTATCAGCTCAAACTTGTTAACTCTGTATTTCCAAGAGCCCGTAACTTCAAATTCTGTGTATTGTGACAAACAACAATGCTTTGTCAAAATAACAAAAACAGCTGATGGAGGATACAAAATGAAGTTCCCTAATGGCACTAGCAACTGCTTTTATTACGAAGAGGGCATCTGCACTAAAATTAAGATTGACCATACATTCTATTCAGCAGAAGTAATTCTTAAACCTTAAAACAAGAGTCATGCTAACAACAAATAATATGATCTATCTCTTTAGTTATGTTCTATTTTTCGTCCTCAGTTGGATAAGCAAAACATACAACAGTAACCGATTAATCAATGATAATGGTACGTTCACATCAAGACCCGGTAAACTTATCGGTTTCCATATCATGGGAATAATTGTACTTGGACTTGCTCCTGGAATTTTAGTAAAACATTCCATTTTAAAAGTGCTGACAGGCAATAAAACACCTGATCTTTTATTAGTCTTTCCATACATTCTGATTTTTATGGCAATAGTGATCATTGCATTCAGACAAAGTAAATCCACCTATGAAAATAAACAGGAATCATCTGGAAACCCTGGTCATTTATCCCCAGATTTTTTTGTTTCTTATTTCATCATCAGATCTCTATTTCTGTTTGCGTATGAATTATGGTTCAGGGGTTTTTTACTTTTTGATTGTATCAGTCGGGTTGGAACCCCATTAGCCTTTTTGGTAAATACCTTCCTTTATGTTTCAGTACACATTTTTAACAGCAAAAAAGAAATGTGGGCTTGCATTCCTTTTGGAATTTTGGTTTGTTTTTTAAGCATCTTATTTGATGCGGCTTGGCCAGCCATTATTCTTCATATCGGTTTTTCTTTAGTTTATGAACTTAGTCTTTGCCGATTTAATTTAACCAACTTTAAAATAGCAAAATCATGAAAATTTTAATAACAGGCGCCACGGGGTATGTAGGTAATAATCTTGCACATACACTGGCAAACATGGGAAATAAAGTCCATGCAATTGTTCGTTCAGATTCAGCAAAAAGAGTATTGCAACATCCAAATATTACCATTTTTAAAGGCGACATTTTAGATAAAGAAAGCGTAGTGGCTGCTATGAAAGGATGTCAACAGGTATATCATACGGCAGCAAAAGTCGGCCTGTCTATAAAAAATTATTCTGATTTCCATAATGCAAATGTTGAAGGAACTCGTAATGTCATTCAGGCGATCTTGCAATCAGGTATAGAAAAAACAGTCTTTACAAGCACCTGTGGCGTGATTGGACCATCGCTTAACAATCCGCTGAACGAAGAAAACTCTCGAACCACTAAGATTAGTAATGCTTATGATTTAACAAAAAAATTAAGTGAAGATATAATATTTCAACACACAACCGAGGGTATGAATGCCGTTATTGTGAGCCCTTCAAAAATTTATGGTCCCGGAAATGTTTCTCATTCACTTACGGCCAATGCTGTGATAAATATGTTCTTAAAAAAGAAAATCACTCTGATTCCTTCACCTGGCACATACCAAGTCAGTTTTGCCTTCATAGATGATATAATAAATGGTCACCTGCTGGCGATGGAGAAAGGAAAAAGTGGAGAAAAATATATCCTCGGCGGAGTAAATATTTCATACCAAGAATTTTTTAATCAAATTAGAGCTCTATCTTCCTGCAATGGACATATAATCCCTCTTTCAAAAAATATATTTAAAGCATTAGCGCTTTTACAATTACTGAACTATAAAATCATAGGGAACCCTCCGCTTTTTACAGCAAAGTCAATTGACTATATTTTCAATAACTACGCCTTCTCCAGTGATAAAGCAATCGAAGAATTAGGATACAAAATAACTCCACTCGGAGAAGCATTACACCAAACTATTCATTTTTTAAATAATCAAAGTCATGTATAACAATTTATATACCCTGATAACCGGTGCCAGCGAAGGATTCGGAAAGGCATTGGCAATTGAATGCGCATCAAGAAAAATGAACTTAATTCTTGTGGCATTACCTGAATCTAAACTTCATTCTTTTGCAGACTCATTAGAACAAAAATATAATATTGATGTCGTTGCAATAGAAAAAGACCTTGCTATTGAAGAGAATTGTTTCTTGGTCTTTAAAGAAGTAGAAAAACTTCGGCTACCTGTTAATATGCTCATCAATAATGTAGGGATAAGCAGTACCATGTTTTTTAGCGAAGGATGTGTCAGTTTTTATCAAAAACAGCTGAAGTTAAATGTGATTGTAACGACACTGCTCACCAGCCTGTTTCTTACCATGCTGAAAACGAATAAACCCTCCCACATTTTAAATGTAGGCAGTCTTAGCAGTTTCTTTTATCTGGCAAAAAAACAAGTGTATGGTGCCACTAAATCCTACATCTATTCTTTTTCAAAAAGTCTGCGTGGAGAATTGAGTTCCGACGGTATAAATGTAAGTGTAATTTGCCCCGGCGGCATGAACACAAATGCAACAATAGTAATGACCAACAAGTCCAATAACTGGCTGGCACGTCAGTCAATAATGAATCCGGAAGAGGTTGCGCCAATAGCTATAAAAGGTTTATTAAACCGAAAAGAAATTATTATTCCAGGACGTATGAATAAACTATTTTTGATAATCGATAAGTTGTTGCCCTCCTTCATCATTAAAATGATTGCCAATAATCATATCAATAAATTCAAGTCATACAATACTGGAAATCAAAATCAGGACCAACTCATCACTAGTGTACATTGATACCACCGCGACAGATGCTAAAGCATTTGTAAAAACAGCCAAAAATGAGCCCTTATGAATACCGCTGCACCTGTGTACGATGAAGTAACACATAAGACAAACACCACCTAGAGACGTATTGCAGCGCGTCTCTACAAAATAATAAAAATCCGATTTGAAAGCAGGTCGGATTTTTTTTTCATGGGTCTGTTCCATTAATAAAACTTTACTTTAAAAATGTATAATACAACCATTAACTTAGTTTTTTTTGCATCTCCCTCACACTATAATAAGTAAAATGTTACGTATGTTTAATGCTGTAAGACAGCTTAAAAAAACATTTTTTTTAAAGCTGTAAATCACAGTACCCATCTAATTAACAATTAATTATAAAACATTTATAAATAATTATACAACAAAAAATTTACACCTAATCCCGTACTTTGAATAGCATAAATAAACGAATTCAATTTTTCTTTTTTTTAATGATTTAAAAGTACGTCTTATGAAAAATATTTATCTTAATACCGGAACAATAAATGAAGTTTTTAATGAACTCGGAACCTCTTTTAAAGGGGTTTTAAATTCAAACAATAACGAATTTAATTTAACCTTAGATTCAGATTTAATTAAGGGAAATATTGATGGGCTGTCTTTTATAAATGGTATTACTTTTATCCAGGTTAACCTTATGTTTTCTGACGATACCACACTCAGTATTGAATCATTAAGTAAATCATCGATTTTATTTGCCTATTGCACCGAGGGATATATCAAACACAGCTTCGGCCTGTCCGGACACAATTCAACCCTAAGAAAACACCATTCAGCAGTAGTAACCAGTAGTCGAAGTATAAATACCATACTACATTTCAAAAAGAACATTCCTTTTACATTTTCTATTATAAAAGTTGAAACTGAAGATACGGTGCACACAATAAATGATTCCCTTATTTCAAAACTGAAAAAAACTTTTTTAAACAAACAACCAAATTATAGCTATCAGGGTATTCAAAATTTAAGAATTGCAGAAAAATTTAATCAATTCAATGCAATTACTGAACAAGGAATGACCGGACAGGTAATGAAAAAAGAAATTATCCAATCCATATTAACTATGGAGATCGATGATAATACCGATAATTTGATTAAAATGTCACGTGCGATTAAACGTTCGATCCTGAATCAAATTAAGGAATTAAAGAAACTACCTGGCTTTATTAAACACTACGCTCTTGAAGCAATTTACAGTAAAGTTGCTACTTCAAAAAACAGGATCATTATCAAGTAAATAGAAAGGTTTAAATAAATCTCAATTTATTGAATCTTAAACTAGTTGAAAGATTAGATAAATCAAGACAATCTTTTTCAGAATTATTAAAGAAAGTCAGATTTTTTTGCTTTTAATTCAATAAAAAAAACATTAATATCATTGAAATTATTTTATTATTTTAACAAATAAACTAATATAAATTCGTAAATTTGATTGTATTGTATGTTATTTATGTAGTGAAATGTTAAAATTAATAATTTAATTTATTTGCTATGAAAACACTAAGACAATTCAGTTTAAGGCCGGTATTGATAATTATTAAAATTAATTCTGCTTGCGCTCCAAGTGCAGAAGATTTAAAAACCGGCCATCGTTCAAATGGTGTAACTCCAGTAGATAACCCGAATAATGTTACTATTATTGTTACTGACGGAACTTTGAAAATAGATCTTTATTGTGACTCCGATCTCAATAAAACAATTGATTTCAAAGTGCTTACTTTTAGTTTTGAGGAAAACAATTTGTTAATTGCCTCAGACGGAACTAATACTTACAATGGAACATGGTCAATAACAGATAATAATGGTTATATCGATAATTTTTCAAATTTAAAATTCGATATTTCTTTTACATCCCCATTAAATTTTGTCGAAACAATAGATCCTTGGGAAATTATTGATCAATCCTCCAGTACTATTAAATTACATGATGTCATTTACGGCGATGGTGAAAAAGACTTTTCAACATTTAGCCAAAATTAGAAATGTGGTGCACTAAAAAAATAAAGACAGCACCAGATAAATGTTTTTAAAAATGATATTTTTAACTTTAAAACAATATTTTAATGCACAACAGTTACGATCTTCACTTGTAATTCTAGACTTCAGCTCTGATAAATAATAACATCAGCCTAACACTTTTCGAATGTATTTAGTTATAATAAATTGAAATACTAAATCCGTTTTGCCTTCCTCATCGGAACAGGTAAAACGGATTTTTGATGCAAATTATCTAACGGCGATTAAAAAAAATAAAACATTAAAAATCAACTAATTAACCTTTAAAAAATAGGAATTATTTAACATCCAGTTCTTTTTTTTTTGTAAATTAGTACCCTCATAAAAATGACGCCTGTATTGTGCCTCTCAAAAAAACGAATAAATTACGCCACAACTTATAGTAAATCTAATCCGATTATAAGCGTATTTTAAAAGCCACAAGCAGTTACGGACAAACAAGAATACTACCGACAATTCTGTTTATATTTCTTGTCAATTCCGACTCACATCAAAGATAAAATAGGAAAAACATCGACTACTTAAAAAAAAAGGCACTCCCAAAAAGCCATGCAAGTAGAAAAAATTAAATTAAAACAGCTAATAATTTAAATTAAAAAAAGATGAAAACAATCAAAATGATTTTAGTTACACTGCTCTTTGGATTATTCCTACTACAGGCTACGAATTTATATGCACAGGATCCAATGAAAGCGGCAGCAAATGTGTATAAAAAAATCCTCCTTGAAAATGATAAAGTGAGAGTAATGGAGGTTGAATTCAAACCGGGAATGATAGCGCCTTGGCACAGTCATCCTAACCATGTTATATATGCTCTGACCAGCGGAAAGATTGAAATCACTGAAAAAGGCAAAACAGCAACTGCTATGGAAATCAAAGCAGGTACTGCCATGTATATGCCTGCCGTAACACATATGGCCAAAAATGTTGGAACCACCACAATAAAACTTATTGTGACAGAGATGAAACCAATGATGCAAAAAAAAATGAATTCAATGATGCCCCCGGCTAAGAAAAAATAATACACCCTCTTTTGTCCAAACAATTCATTTGATTTCATTTATAAATACCAATTTAAAAAGAACACAATCCGTCTCGTTTTCACAAGATGGATTTTTTTTTATGAGTGGCCATTGCTATAGTACCATTCAATAAACTATTCCGCTTTTCAACAACAAGGCTCAGGCTACCTTCAATTTCCTAAAAAAACAAGAGTATTTAACTGGTCTTAAAGAGAAATAAGATCTTTAAAACCACAATAATTAATTGCTACGATAAAAACAGTCAAACGTATTAAAACAATAATATCAATAATGGAAAGTTTTCCGCCTGGAAGTTTAGTTTTAGCCGGGAAATAAATCTTTATTTAGTCCCAAATCAATTGTAGCGTTGTAAAAAACTTTCAATAGCGAAATGGTTACCACCACATTCTGTTTGAGACCTATAAATCATCCGAAAAAAGCATATATTTACGTTCATTAAGCCGAAGCTAAAGTACTTTTATATTTTAGCCCAAATCAATATTTTAACACAGTACTTTTTTATACAATTACATAAAACACTATTCTCATGAAATGGAAATTGTCATTTTTCTTAGTTATAAGTATATGCCTAACAGGTTACAGTCAAAAAACTGATGCATCTGAATCAATAAAAAAACTGCTGGAAAAAGAATCAGCCACATGGAGAGCCCGCGATAGTAAAGGTCATACGGAATGCTGGTACATTCAGCCATACAGTAGGATTTTAGTTTCAACTCCAGAGGGTATTACAATAGATGTCCCTCCAACTGCAATGATTAATACAAATCCTGATGCAATGGGTGACGGCGGTTTTTCAGTGAACACTAACTATAAAATGAGTATCCATGAAAATAATGCCTGGGTAAGCCATAATGAAGAATCGACAGCCAAAGATGGAAAAAAAACATTCTCTTATGAAATCCGTTTATTAGAGAAAATAAAGGGGAAGTGGAAATTAGTGGGACAATCCATTCATATTTATAAACCAAAATAACTTGACTGGAATTGAACAAGGTAAGTTCTAAGCCATCGTGGTAAAGAGGAAAAAACTTCTTGTTGTAAACAATTAAGAAGGAGTTTTAAATTATTTATTTCACTAAAAGTCGCTTGATTCTAACGATTAACTCATTAGGACTAAAAGGTTTTGTTATAAAATCATCAGCCCCTAATTCAAAAGCTTTTAATACTGTTTTTTCTAAACCTACCGCTGATAGTATAATTAGTGGGATCTTTAGTTTTAGCTCCACTTTTACTTTAGCAACGATATCTAATCCGGAAGCAAAAGGCATTTCTATATCTGTCAGTATAAGGTCTGGATTCTCCGAAACTATTTTATCCAATGCAATTTTACCGTCCGGGCATGAAATGACTTCATATCCTTCACGAATTAGCTTAAACTCCATCGTTTTTAGCATCATCTCATCATCTTCGGCTATTAGTATTTTCATTTTTTGTATTAAGTTACTTAGAAAATAAAATCTTTGAAAAAACCACGTTTTGTCGTTGTTAAAAACACCATACACTTTTCTCAAAAATAAACTTTTTAAATGGTTAACAGTATCAATGTATTAAAAATTTGCTGTGAAATCATTTTGAAAATCTTTATTGTATAAAAAAACTATTCCTCATTATACCATTTACCTTGTTCTGCGCGATTTGGTTTTGCCGGCCGGCTAAATTTTAGAAAAACCATGTATTGTTTCCAATTCGTTGAAAACAAGCTGGCAGATTTCATAAAAACTTTCGACTTCCTCTTTGCGCTTTTGTCCCAGAGGATTTCTTTCTATTTCATTTTCAATAATTTCAATACATTTTGAGGCGCTTGCTATTCCCAGTAAACTTATGGAAGATTTTAATTTATGCACTTCCGCTTTCAAAACTATTATATTATCAATCGCATTTGCCTCAATTATGGATTCTAAAGCTGGTGGGGCATTATGTAAAAACAACGACATCATTTTTTTGATAAAAACGGTATCACCATCGGCAAATTCATTTAAATATTTAAAATTTATTAATTTTTCAACAATTTCTTCTTCTTTTACTTCTGATAAACCAAAAGATTTATTATTATTTGCATTCATTAAATTGTGGTGTAATTTTTCAAGCAATACATTAAAATCAAAAGGTTTAGACAGATAATCATTCATACCGCTTTCTAAACTTCTCTTTTCTTCAACTAATGTAGCGTGCGCAGTCAATGCTATTATTGGGATATTTGATTTAGACCCCATATTGGTTCGTATATATCTTGTAACTTCATTTCCATCCATTTCCGGCATTTGTATGTCCATTAGAATAATATCATACTCATTCTTTTCTATTTTGTCGATGGCTATTTTTCCATTATTGGCTATATCAATTACTTTTTCCCATTTTTCAAATATCTTGATTGCCAAAAGCTGATTGAGTTCATTATCCTCAACTAAAAGTATTTTTACGTTTTTTAGGAAATTAGAGGACAATTGTTCTTTTTTTGCTTTTACCGGCTCAACAATTCCTTTTTGACCTTTTTTATATTGTAATAAAAATGAAAACTCACTTCCTTTGGCAACTTCACTTTCTACAGTCAACGTTCCGCCTTGCAATTCAATGAGTTTACGAGTGATCGTAAGTCCTAAACCGGTTCCTCCAAATTTTCGCGTCGTTTCATTTGATGCCTGATTAAAACTTTCAAAAATGGAATCAATCTTATTTTCAGGAATACCAATACCTGTATCTATAATAGTAAATCGGATAAAAGCATCAAATTCAGATTCTTTCTCCTGGGAAACGATTAACTCAACATATCCTTTCTCGGTAAATTTTAAAGCATTTCCAACCAGATTAATTAATATTTGTGATAAACGTGTCGGATCCCCAATCAAAAAATCATTTATTTCAGAATCTATTTCACACAATAATTTTATTTTTTTCTCTTTTGAAATCGGAGAAAGCAATTCAATTACTGAATTTATATTTTTTGACAAGGAGAAATTTACATCTTCAAATGTCATTTTATCTGCATCTATTTTAGAAAAGTCTAAGATGTCATTAATGATAACCAATAAGTTTTTACTGGCTCTTTTTATGGCGTCCACGCTCTGCTTCTGATCACTGTCTAAATTTGTGCCTTCCAGAATTCGTGCAAATCCTATAATTCCGTTCATTGGAGTACGGATTTCATGACTCATGTTAGTCAAAAACTGTTCTTTAACTTTAACGGATTGTTCTGCAATATCTTTAGCATTTATTAACTCCTTTTCAATACGTTTTTGCTCACTGATATCCTGAATGGTACCCAAAATCCTAAATGGCACATTATGATCATCTTTCAAACACTTTATAAACTCATTAATGTACTTAATCGTTCCGTCTTCACACAATATACTATGGCTAAACTGTACTTCTGAATTACTATTTTTGACATAATTGAGATTATTTTCAAAAAGTTCAATATCGTCTGAATTAATTAAACATGATTTGATCAGTGCTATGGAAGGAATGCTATTTTTGTCAATTTCAAAAATATTGAAAACTTCTTCCGAGAAAAAAACGCCCCCGTCATTTAGATTTATTTCCCAACTCCCAATCTTGGCCAATTTTTGAGCTTCATAAAGCCTGTTGACATTAATAGTTAAAGCTAATTCTGTTTTTTTACGCAGTTCAAGGCTATTGTGAAGTTTAATTGCATTTCTGATACTTTGCGAAATGCCATCAGGAGTCAGTAATGTTTTTGGAATATAATCCGAAGCCCCGCCCAAAATAGCCTGGCTGGCAATTTTCTCATCCCCTTGCGAAGTGACAAAAATAACAGGTGTTTCTATCCCTATGTCTCTCAATTTTTTTAAAAAAGAAATACCGTCACTATCAGGCATCATGTAGTCTAAAAAAATCAGGTCATAATGAAATGACTTAATCTTTTCAATACCTTCTTTAGCTGAAAAAGCACTTTCAACATCGGCAATAATTCCAGAATGGGATATTGAACGAATTATGGTAATCGAATCAACTTTATCATCGTCGATTATCAGTATTTTTAAAGCAATAGCCATATAATTTTATTTTTTTTCACCTAAAATTCAATGATATTCCAATAGTCATTAAGTACTGAAAAAAAATTGGTGGTATTTTTGCTTTCAAATGGTTTATGCATGTATCCGGCTATGTTTAAATTTAAAGCTGCCGCTTTATTTACATCATTATCAGTTCTTGTTATTACAAAAACTAAAATTGATTTTAAATCAGGATGAATTCGCATCTTACTTAACAGCTTTATTCCGTTTACGCTTTCCTCATTAATGTCTATTAATACAATTTTTGGAATGGGTGATATCTTACTATCTCCCTGCAACATTAACCAAGCTTCAGCGTCATTTTGAGCCAAATGCAAAGTAGATTTAATACCAATTTCAGAAAATGCATTTTTTACATTTTCAACATCAGCACGACAACTGTCTACTAGCAAGATATTTGAATTCGTCATAACGTAAATTTATAAAAAAAATTTACATTTCACACAATTGCCAAAAATTATTAAGTGTGGAAACCGAAACAACAAATTTTTCAAAAGATAACGGTTTTAAAATATATCCGGCTACGTTCAGATTGTAGGCTTTAATTTTATCACTATCTTCATTTGAAGTAGTCATGACAAAAACAGAAATATTTTTAAGTCTTTCATTTTCCCTTAAAACTTTCAAGAATTCTATTCCGTTCATTTTTGGCATGTTAATGTCTAAAATAATAATTTTGGGTAAAGGAATAATCTTATCGTCAAGCATTTCTAAAGCTTCAACCCCATTCCCTGCCACAAAAAGCGGATTTTTAATATTATTTTTGGAGAATGCCCTTTTAACATTCATCACATCAACCTCATCGTCCTCAACCAATAAAATGTTTACCAATCTTTGTGTCATAATTTTTATTTTTTATTTTTTATTTTTTATTTTTATTGCTTAGGCCAATTAAATGTAAAAACCGAACCGTTAGTTGCCATTGGAGCATAGTGTAATCTACCTCCCGCCAATTTAATTATTTTATTGGTAATTGCTAATCCCGCACCGGTCGAATCTACAATATCTTTAGAATTTACGGTATAAAAAATCGAAAAAATTTTCTCTTTTACTTCTTCGGGTATTCCCGGGCCATCATCGCTTATTTTTATTTCATAATCTGTTTCATTTTCGATTATTTCAACAAAAACATTCTTTTTTTCTTTATCATGAAATCGGATGGCATTATCAAATAAATGAAACAGTACTTTTTGCAATTTCTTACCCAAAGTGACCGTGTTTTCGTTTTTTAGGTTATATGTGAAGTGAAATTCGACATTTGACTTATCTTCTAGCATTTCAACACAATCGTTAACTGATTTAGGGATATTCACTTCATACAACTCCATTTCACTACTGTTGACACGAGAAAGTTCAAGTAAAGCATTCATCATTTTTTCAAGACGCTCGACTCTGTTTTTTAGTAACCTGAAGTTGTCTAGAATAGCTTTATCCGCATTACTTCCCAAATCTTCTTCAATCCAGGTTGTCAAGTTTGAAATGGCTCTCATTGGTGTTTTTATATCATGCGATACGATATAAACGAACTCTTCAAATTCCTTTTTAAGGGCAGCTAATTCCTCCTGACATTTTTTTTCTGATACTGTCATATTCATTTATTTAGGAAGCGTAAAAATAAAACTTGTTCCTTTGTTATTTTCAGATTCTATATAAATAGCACCCCCTTTTTCTTCAATTATTTTTTTAACAATAGATAAACCAATACCAGTACTTTCTTTTTTATCCCGTGCTTCAATAGTTTGGAAAACTTCAAATACTTTTTTATGATATTCTTCTGCTATACCAGGACCATTGTCTTTTATGGTAAACTGATGAGAATCAGGTAATATTTCATACAGACATTCTATTTTACCAATGGCCTTATCATTATACTTAACTGAATTGCTTATCAGATTACTAAAAACCTGTTGTAAAAGTATTCTTTCCGTTTCAATAACTGGGATAGTATCCACGATGAAAACTTCGAATCCTTCAATAGGGACAACAGAATCAATAATCTGATGTAACATCTTTTTTAAATCAGTTGTTTCCTTTTCAATTTTTGTTCTACCAATTCTGGAATATTCCAAAACACCATTAATCAGGTTTTCCATCCGCTGTATGCGACCGCGTAATAATTCAAAATTGGCACTCACTGTATCAGGCATTTCAGGCATATCTTCGACAATCCACTCCGAAAGATTATTAATGGCTCTTAACGGTGCTTTAAGGTCATGTGAAACAACATAAGCATACTGATCAAGCTCTTTATTCTTTTTTTCGAGATCAGCTAAGGCTGTATTTAAATTCTCTTTTGCTAATTTTTCCTGGGTGATATCAGTGCTAATCGCTATGTATTGATAGGGCTTTCCTTTTTCGTTTAAAAAAGGAACAATAGTGGCACTTTCCCAATAAAAAGAGCCGTCTTTTGCTCTGTTCATTACTTCTCCTTTCCAAACATTTCCATTGGCAATTGTCCCAAATACATCTCTCCTAAATTCTATCGAATGATACCCCGTACTAATTATTTGCTGATCATGTCCAATCAGTTCTTCTTTAGAATATTTAGAAACGGTACAGAAATTTTCATTAACATAAGAAAAAATACCTTTTTGATCCGTAACGGCTACAATTGCTGCTTCATCCAATGCCGATTTGATATCTTGTATTTCTTTCCCTTTTTCTTCTATTTTTTGTTCCGCTATTGTTTTGTCCGTAATATCCTGAATGGTACCCTGAATCCCAACTACCTCTCCTTTTTCATTTTTATAAGGTTTCCCTATACCTACAACATATTTTATATTTCCGTTAGAAAACAAGACTCTATGATTATAGCACAGGTCAGCACCAGCAGTTAATGTTTTTTCAAGTGCTTTGTCAAGATTCGATAAATCATCAGGATGAATTTTGCTTTGATATGCCTTAAAAAGCTGATCGGCAGGCATTTCTTCTAAATCAAAAATCTGATAATGTCCTTTAGACCAAATAAGATCTTTTGTCACTAAATCAAATTTCCAGCTTCCTATTTTGGCGATACTTTGCGATTCATCTAATAATTTATTACTATTTATTAAATCTAATTCTGCCTCTTTCTCCTTGGTCACATCCCTGGCAATACAATATAAATTCCCGGTGTCCGGATCTGGAGATGTATTCCAACTCAATAAAACATACTTGCCATTTTTACAGCGATAACGGTTTTCAAAACTAATGTTTGTCCTTTCTACAAAAAGTTTTTCTATTTCTTTTAACGTTTTATCTAAATCCTCCGGATGAATGAAATCTATAAATGGCTTACCTTCTAATTCCTCTTTAGAATACCCCAATACAGCTGTAAATGCCGGATTAACTTTATAAAAGAAACCATCCACGTTTGCAATACAAACCAAATCTTTTGAAAGTTCTATAAAATTCTGGAACTCTTTCTCAGATTTAATAAAATCCGTATTCCTTTTTCGCAAATCCAATAATAAGGCTACTTGATTGGCTAGTAATTTTAAAGCATTTTTTTGTTCATTAGTCAGCGTTCTGGGTTCTGTATCTATAACACAAAGCGATCCTAAATTAAAGCCATTTTTATCCTGAAGCGGTGCTCCTGCATAAAACCGAATATTAGGATTCCCTGTCACTAGAGGATTATAGGCAAACAACTCATTTTCCTTTGCATTATTGACCTCGTAAACGTCATTACCCATAATCGCATATTGACAAAAAAATAAGTCTCTTGGGGTTTCAGTAATCCCTAATCCAACACTGGATTTAAACCATTGCCTTTCTTTATCCAATAAACTTACTAATGCTATAGGAGTTGCACAAATATAAGAGGCAAGTTGGGTTATTGAATCATATTCCTTTTCCGGCAAAGAATCCATAATTGAATACGTTTTCAGTGCTTTGAGTCTTTCTATTTCATTTTCCGGGATCGGATATATTTTCATCAATTGGGGGGCTTTTTCTTTATTACCAATGGTACAGCATTTTTAGGCCCAAAGTAAATGTTTTTATTTACACTTACTCTGTCCTATTAAACGTACTAAACTATTGCAACTACAAAAATAATTTTTTTTTTGTATTATCAATATTTATCTAACTTTAATATTTTCAAAGAATTACAATTATTTTCTTATCTATTATTTATTACTATTTAATCATTTATACTGCCATAATCTTTTTAATTTTATCACAAAAGGCAAAAAAAAATCTTCTTTTCATTAGTGTTTCCCTAACAAGACAAAAAACACACAAACCACTGTATTTTAATTACTTAATTTCCAATAACACAAAAAAAAAATACCGGTTTTTATACAAATAAAATAATTAATTGATTAAATTTACAGTATGGGTTTTAACAAGAAGGAATACCTACTATCCTTTTCTTTTAACCACAAAACGAAGTACATTCAAACCTACTTTCGAATTACAAAATTCACTGTCGGATCAACTAAAAAAATCTGCCCCATCTATTTCTCAATTGTTCACTAATAATTGGTCTATTATTAAAAAACATACGAAATGGCAAAATACAAATACATTCTGTTTTTTAACCAAATTGGTATCGAGGCCATTGGTAAAGTTGGCGGTAAAAATGCCTCCCTTGGCGAAATGTACAATCAGCTCAGTCCAATAGGTGTCAGCATTCCTAATGGCTATGCGGTTACTGCAGAAGCCTACCGCCTCTTCCGTAAAACAAATAATCTGGAGAAACCGCTTCAAGATTTATTGTTTTCATTGGATACTAAACTGTATTCTAATCTTTCTTCCATTGGAGAAAAAGCCAGAAATCTTATTTCGTCAGCAGCAATTCCAGAAGAAATTGGAGATGAAATAGACGCTGCTTACCAATCACTTAGTGAACAATGCGGCGTAAATAATCTTGACGTAGCGGTACGAAGCAGCGCGACGTCGGAGGATTTACCAGCGGCGAGTTTTGCCGGTCAAATGCAGTCGTTTTTAAATATCAATGGTAGGGAACAGTTAATCGATGCGATCCACCGTTGCTTTGTATCCTTATTTACAGACCGCGCCATAAAATACCGTCATGACATGGGCTTCGCCAAATTAGATATTGCAATTTCTGTTGGCGTACAGCAGATGGTTCGAAGCGATAAAGCAGCTTCTGGTGTGGCATTTACCATTGATCCGGATAGTGGATTCGAAAATACCATAATCATCAATAGCATATGGGGATTAGGAGAAAATATTGTTCAAGGTACCGTTACACCGGATGAATGGATGGTCTTTAAACCTACTTTAGAAAATACAGATTTAGATCCTATTCTAAAAAGACAGTGTGGAAGAAAAGAGTTCACAATGATTTATGCCGATAAATCAGCGAAAACATCGGCCGAAAATACAATTGTTAATACAGACACCTCCATAGCAAAGCAAAACCGGTTTTCGCTAAACGATAAAGAAGTTGTTCAGCTTTCCCAATGGTGTTACAAAATTGAAAAACATTATAAAAAAGCAATGGATATTGAA
Organism: Flavobacterium kochi; assembly: GCF_048286715.1. NCBI lineage: Bacteria > Pseudomonadati > Bacteroidota > Flavobacteriia > Flavobacteriales > Flavobacteriaceae > Flavobacterium > Flavobacterium kochi. Next base: position 63,901 of record NZ_JBLVPW010000010.1, on the reverse strand, counting down.
TGGGCGAAAGACGGTCTCAACAACCAGCTTTTTATTGTTCAGGCACGTCCGGAAACCGTTTATGGAAAAGCAAATAAACAGGTTCGGGAAATCTACAAACTGAAAGAAAAAAGTACCCTTTTAGCTCAAGGAATTGCTCTTGGGGATAAGATTGCTTCGGGAAAAGCCCGAATTCTAAACAATCCTCAGGAGGGCGATTTATTACAAGATGGAGAAATTATAGTTACGGATTTGACTAATCCGGATTGGGATCCCATCATGAAAAGAGCTTCGGCGATTATTACTAACAAAGGCGGACGCACCAGCCATGCCGCTATTGTAGCTCGTGAATTAGGAACCGTTGCGGTAGTGGGCTGTGGCAATGCCACTGCGGCGATAAAAAATGGACAGGAAATTACTGTTTCCTGTGCTGAAGGTAAGGAAGGAAATATATACCAGGGATTACTGGAATGGGAAATAACGGAACAGGATTTCAGCAAACTCGAAATGCCAAAAACAGATCCCATGCTAATTCTTGCCGATCCGGAAAGAGCTTTCGAATTAAGTCATTATCCCAACCAGGGTGTGGGTCTGATGCGAATGGAATTTGCTATTTCAAATACTATAAAAATCCATCCGCTGGCATTGTGTGAACCCGAAAAAATAACCGATGAGAAAATTACAGCAGCAATAGCAGTATTAACTAAAGGCTATGACGACCCTAAAAATTATTTCATTGACAAACTGGCCGAAGCAGTGGCTATAGTTGCGGCCGCTTTCTATCCAAAAGAGGTGATTGTACGAATGAGTGATTTTAAAAGTAATGAATATGCTAACCTCATTGGAGGAAAATATTATGAGCCTCAGGAAGAAAACCCTATGATTGGTTTTCGTGGCGCTTCCCGTTATTACAGTGATTTTTATCGAAAAGGTTTTGCTATGGAATGCGAAGCTATGAAAAAAGTACGAAATGAAATGGGACTCCATAATGTAAAGCTGATGATTCCTTTTTGCAGAACATTCGAAGAAGGGGAAAATGTCCTTAATGAAATGGCTAAAAATGGATTGGTACAAGGCATCAATGGACTGGAAGTGTATGTAATGATTGAAATTCCAAGTAATGTATTAATGGCAGATGAATTTGCCAAACTCTTTGACGGGTTTTCTATTGGCTCCAATGATTTAACCCAACTCACATTGGGTCTGGACCGCGACTCCGCATTAGTGAGCTACTTGTTTGATGAGGAAAATCCAGCCATAAAACATTTGATTAAAGAAACAATTCGGGTCGCCAAACGTTTTGAAATAAAAGTCGGATTGTGTGGACAGGCCCCGAGCGACATTCCAGAATTCGCTAAATTTTTAGTTAATGAAGGCATCGACAGCATTTCATTTAATCCTGATGCTCTAATAAAAGGAATTGAGAATATTTTGGAAGCAGAAAAGAAAACAAAGAGAAAAATTCTAATGTAATAATGCTATTATGGAAAGCACATTCAAAAATAAAGAGGCAATTGTAACTGGCGGTTCATCAGGAATCGGTAGCGCAACTGCACTTGCTTTCGCCAAAAAGGGAGCTAAAGTAGCCGTTATAGATTGGGTAGAGAACAATGAAACAGTGACCCTGATAAAGGAAATGGGAGGAGAAGCCATTTTTATCAAATGTGATGTATCAAAAGCTACCGATGTAAAAGCGATGGTGGAGAAAACCATTGCTGCTTTTGGCCGATTGGATTATGCATATAATAATGCGGGAATAGAAGGAGCATCAGCTCCTACGCAGGATTGTACTGAGGAAAATTGGGACAAAACCATTAGCATAAACCTAAAAGGAATTTGGCTTTGCATGAAATACGAAATCCCCGAAATACTCAAACAAGGAAAAGGCGTGATTGTCAATTGCTCGTCTGTAGCCGGACTGGTTGGATTCGCAGGCTTACCTGCCTATGTAGCGTCTAAACATGGTGTTGTAGGATTAACAAAGACTCCGGCACTGGAATGCGCAAAACTCGGAATCCGAGTGAATGCCGTCTGTCCGGGAGTAATACAAACACCAATGATAGACAGGCTTACCGGAAACAATAAAGAAGCTGTAAAACAGTTCACAGGCCTGGAGCCTGTAGGCCGTTTTGGACTTCCGGAAGAAATAGCTAACGCAGTAGTGTGGATGTGTTCTGACGATGCCTCTTTTGTAACCGGACATGCTATGGCTGTAGACGGTGGCTTTGTGGCGCAATAATTTTTACTAAAATCAATTTCAGTCATGATACCATTAAAAAAAAGGAATTGGAAAAGTCACGGAATTTATTGGTTGATTATTCTTCTGTCATTTCAGGGATGCCAGTCACAGGATAAAGAAAATGAAAAAAATATTGAAGCTATCCAGAAAAATGCAGGCTCCGGCCCTGAGAAAGCTTCCTATGCAGGCATTGTAGACTTCAAACTAGCCGCTAAGATAGCCACACCTGGAGTAGTCCATATCAAATGTCTTTTTAAATCACAAATACAACAGGATGGAAATGAAGAAGGGAATGGATTTTATAATTTACCCGACCCATTAAAAGATTTTTTTAAAGATGATCCTCTTTTAAGACAATTTAAATTCCAACAACAATACGACTCGGAACCATTAATTGGCAGTGGATCGGGCGTAATACTCACGCCTGACGGATACATCATTACCAATAATCACTTAGTAAAAGATGCCGATGATATTAATATCACATTGTTTGACGGACGTTCCTATCCTGCTAAAATCATAGGCACCGATCCACAGACGGATCTAGCGCTCCTTAAAATTGACGAAAAAAACCTCTCTTTTATCAGATATGGCGATATTGATACTATTGAAGTAGGAGAATGGGTGGTTGCCGTGGGGAATCCCTTTAATCTTGCCTCAACTGTTACAGCAGGAATAGTAAGTGCCAAAGCCCGAAATATAAATATTTTAAGTGATCAGGGCGCCATTGAATCATTCATACAAACCGATGCGGCAGTGAATCCCGGAAACAGCGGCAGTGCATTAGTGACATTAGATGGAAGATTAATTGGAATCAATACTGCAATAGCTACACCTACGGGAGTTTATGCGGGTTATGCTTTTGCAATTCCTGTAGACATTGTGAAAAAAGTTGCTGATGATCTGATGAATTTCGGATCAGTTAAAAGAGGTGTTTTAGGAATCAGTATCCGCGATTTGAACAGCACGCTTGCCAAAGAAATAAATATTGGCCGTGCCAATGGTGTTTATGTGGACAGCGTGATGGTAAACGGACCCGCAAAAGAAGCCGGCATCAGAGAGAAAGATGTAATAATCAGCATTGATGATTTTGAAACCGTTTCTGCAGCAAAATTACAGGAGATTATTATGCGAAAACATCCCGGAGATAAAGTGAAAATTACGCTGATCCGAAACGGTAAAGAAAAAAAAGATCTTATTGTAACCCTAAAAAAACAAGAAGCAACTACTAAAATTATAAAAACTGAAGGAAAAAATTTACTCAGGGATCTGGGTGTGGAACTTGTTCCAATTAATAAGGAAGACCAAAAAAGTTACAATGTTAGAAATGGACTAAAGGTCACAAAACTTTATGAGGGAAAACTGAAAAGATACACCAACATACGCGAAGGGTTTGTAATCACGTCAGTCAACAATAGAGCTGTATCAACAATTAATTCCTTTATGGAAGCCGTTCAGGCCCAAAAAGGAGGTATTATGTTGGAAGGAAAATATGCCGGCGATTCTACCTACTACTATTATGCTTTTGGATTGTAAAAACCGAGAAGAAGTACGATTTATCATTTGGATGAAAAAACCACCAATCTAATAACATTAAGGATGGCACAATTAGACCAAACACAAAACCCCATGAATGCTAAGAAAGGATTGCTTCTTTTTTATCAGATGCTGCTCATTCGACGATTTGAGGAGAAAGCAGCCGAACAATGCAAAAAAGGCAAAATCAGCGGTTTTTTGCACTTATATATAGGTGAAGAAGCGGTTGCTGTAGGTGTAACTCAGGCTTTAAGAGATGATGATACTGTTTTAAGCAGCTACCGCGTTCATGGGCATGCCTTGGCTCGTGGCATTGATGCGGATGTTATTATGGCTGAAATGTACGGCAAAGCGGAAGGCTGCAGCCGGGGTCGTGGCGGTGCAATGAATTTGTTTGACGCTTCCAATAATTTTTATGGACGTAATGGTATTGTGTCCAGCCACCTTCCTATTGCTGTTGGAATGGCTTTAGCCTCAAAAAAACAAAAGAAAACAAATATTAGCTGCTGTTTTTTTTGCGAAAGCGCTGTTGAAGAAGGAGTGTTTCATGAAGCCATGAATCTAGCTTCACTTTGGAAAGTTCCCATTTTATTTGTTTGCGAAAACAATGTGTATGCTATGGGAACCACTATAAAACATTCACCTGCCGTGACTGAGATTGAAAAAAAAGGTTCCACTTACGGAATTGAATCTGCAGCGGTCGACGGAATGGATTTGATGGCTGTTGCGGCGGCTGCCGATATGGCCGTCGAAAAAATAAGAAGCAGCGGCAAACCTTATTTTTTGGTTTGCAACACGTACCGTTTTGGGTTGTACTCCCTGCCTGATACCGAATTATACCGCGATAAAAAGGAAGCAGAAGAATGGAAAAAAAGAGATCCCATTCTTCAATTCGAGCAGTTTCTTTTGCAACATCAATGGATTACGGAGAGTGAAATTGCCGAATTTGAGAGCAAAATTGAAACGAAAATTAAGATTGCACTGAATTTTGCGGAAGCAGGAACTTGGGAGCCTTTAGACCAATTAACAAAATTTGTTTACAATGAACCGGCATTTTGATATGAACTATGGATAATAAAATAAATGGTCAAAGTCAAATGAAAAAAGTAGAACTTGATAAATATGCAATTCAAAAAGCGGTAGCTATTTTACCCCATGTTAAAACGATGGAAAAGTAATTCATCCACATTAAAGGACTTTATGTAGCGCCTTTTAAAGCAAAATTGAAATAAAAATTAAGATCGCAGTTCATTTTGCAGAAGCGGACCAAGAAATCTGCAGCGTAATTAACAAAATTCGTTTACAACAATGAAAAAAAACTAACTATTTAAAAAAAAATCAAGATGGAAAATGTTCATTTTTGTCAAAGTTGCGGAATGCCCTTGACAACAGAAGAAGTAAAAGGGACAGAAAACAACGGCCTTAAAAATAATGATTATTGCAGGTATTGCTATGAAGACAGTCACTTTAAGAATCCGGAAATGAATTTGGAAGAAATGAAAAATGCCGTAAAAGCTCATATGGAGAAAAACAATCTTCCTCAGTATATGGTTCAAAAGGCGTTAACCATTTTACCTGCATTAAAGCGTTGGAAAAATAAACGATTCATCATCTAAAAAATAAACGGTTCAATCCATGGAAAACAGTAACGGTAAAATAAAAATCACCTATCGGGAGGCTTTGAATCAAAGTCTTCGCGAAGCGTTGCAAAATGACGAACGCGTTTTTTTGATGGGAGAAGGTGTGGGCCGTTGCGGGGGGTCTTTTTCGGCAAGCAAAGGGTTTCTGCAAGAATTTGGAGAAGAGCGTATTATGGATGTACCGGCTTCTCAAGCTGGTTTTGTGGGAGCTGGAATCGGAGCAGCGATGGCTGGAACGAAACCAATTATTGAAGTGGTGAGCGCTACTTTCAGTTTGATTGCCATGGACCAGATTGTAAACAATGCGGCCATTTTACGGCATATGTCCGGCGGACAATGGCATGCCCCGGTGGTCATACGGATGGCTTGTGGCATTGGCGGTGAGTTGGGAGCGCAACATTCATATAGCTGGGAACCATTTTATGCACACATACCAGGATTAATTATTTTGTCTGTGGGAACACACCAAGATGCGCGGTGTATGTTACACACCGCCTTGCAAAGTCAGAATCCAGTTGTACTTTTTGAATATACGGCCATGCTGAATATGGAAGAAGAAATAGGGGCAGATATAGGAACTGTAGATATTTCTAAAGCCAAGGTGTTGAGAGAAGGGACAGCCATTTCGATTATTACCTATGGAACAGGGGTTTATAAATGTTTGGAAGCCGCAGCCGAATTAGCTTCTGCGGGGATTGATGCTGAAGTCATTGATCTGAGGATTTTGCGACCATTGGATGAGAAAACCGTATTGGCTTCTGTCGCTAAAACGAATCGTGTACTTGTTGTGGAACAGGCGTGGCGTTCGGTTAGTATTTCTTCAGAAATCAGTGCACGGATTATGGAAAAGGGATTTCATGATCTAGATGCTCCCGTACAGCGGCTATGTGGTGTTGAAGCAGCTATTCCCTACTCTACTCATCTGGAAGAAGCTGCTATTCCTCAGAAAAAAGATATTGTTAACGCAGTTAAAAAAATGATACGTCATGATTGAATTTCTAATGCCCAGTTTGGGCGCTGCTATGGAAGACGGCATATTGCTCGAATGGAAAAAAAAACCTGGCGATGCAGTTAAGCCTGGCGATATTATTGCCGAAGTAGAAACGCAAAAAGGCCTGATTGAAATCGAAGTTTCCGACGAGGGAATTATCGGGGAATTACTGATTCAGGAAGGTACTAAAGTGCCGGTGGGAACTGTAATGGCTACAATAAATCCAAACGGAGTTGCATTGGAAACAAAAGAAGAAAAAATACTGGAACCAATTCCCGTTGAAAAAGTGGGTACGATACCTTCCAAAGTCGCTCCATTAGCGAAAATATTTGCTGAAGACAACCATATTAACCTTTCGCAAATAACAGGAACTGGACCCGAGGGTGTCATTACCAAAGAAGATGTTGACGCCGCGATGGCCGAACAAGACAAAATTGAAATAAAAAAGAGTGAAAAAATACCTGCTGAAATAGAAAAACGAGAAACCCCTGCTGAAGCAATTCGCTCCGCGGTTGCCACTGCCATGAGTAAATCCAATCGCGAAATTCCACACTATTACCTGGAGAAAAAAATTGATATGACACATGCATTGGCATGGTTGCACGTGGTGAATAGCAAACGTAGCGCAAAACAACGATTGCTTCCTATCGCTTTATTGATAAAAGCAACAGCTAAATCGCTTCTAGAATTTCCGGATCTGAATGCTATTTGGGATAATGGTTTGCAGCTGAAAAAAGATATTAATATTGGTATAGTAGTATCGTTACGTACCGGTGGCATTATCGTTCCAGCCCTTCATCAGGTCAATTTAAAAAGTATTGATGAAATCATGACTACCTTAAATGACATTATTCCGAGAGCACGGGCATTGCGATTACGAAGTTCGGAACTAAGCGATTCTACGATAACCCTGACTAATGTAATTGATGGTGGAGCCGATTCTATTTTTGGTATAATCTATCCTCCGCAAGTGGCCAATATTGGTTTTGGAAGTATTCTGGAACAGCCATTTGCCGAAAACGAAATGATAGGCATCAGACCTTCCATTTCTGTTACATTAGCTGGTGATCATCGCGCCACAGATGGATTAATAGGGAGCCGGTTTTTAATTACTTTAAACAAATATTTACAAATTCCTGAAGCATTATGACCGAAGAAGAAAATAAAGCTATCATAAAAAAAATTGCCCCTGCCACGAAGTCGTCAGAATTGAAAACCGACGAAAATATTCGGAAAACATTAGCTATCGATTCCTTTGATACGTTGAAATAAAAAACAACAAAAATGAAAGTATTAGTATATAGCATATTTGGTTTTGATAAACCTTTCCTAAAAAAAGCAGCACATGGAAATCATGAATTGGTCTTTACGGGCCAGTCTTTGAGTAAAAGCACGGTAAACTTCGCCAAAGGGTTTGATGCCATTTCACTTTTTACCTCTGATGATGCTTCAGAAACAGTATTGGAAAAACTATACATCCACGGTGTTAAGTACATTGCCCTGCGTAGTACAGATTCCGAGAATGTTGATTTGGCAAGGGCAAAATCCTTAGCAATAAAGGTAGCAAACGTTCCTGCTTACTCGCCTTATTCTATTGCGGAATTAGCGGTCTCTTTATTATTGGCAGTAAACAGGAAACTTGTTTTAGGTCAGACGCTAATGCAAATAGGCGATTATCGTTTGGATCATTTAGTGGGTTTTGATTTGCATGGAAAAACAATAGGCATCATAGGAACCGGCGAAATTGGTGCTGCCTTTGCAAGAATAATGAATGGTTTTGGGTGCAGCCTTTTGGCTTTTGATAAAGAAGAAAACAAGGAGTTGACGGATGAAATTTCAATCACTTATGCGTCATTGGAAGAGGTTTGCAAAAATTCAGATGTAATTTCCGTGCATTCTCAATTAGATGAGACCACGAGACATTTGTTTAATAAAAACACTTTTTCACAAATGAAAAAAGGGATGATTTTTATTAACACAGCTCAGGGAAGTATTGTAAATACGGAAGATTTAGTAGAAGCGATAGAAAATAAGACCCTATCAGCAGTTGGTTTAGATGTTTATGAAAAGGAGAAACCGATATTTTTTCAAGACCATACAGACTCCCCCGTAAGCGATCCCTTGTTTCTAAAACTTCGCTCTTTTCCAAATGTTATGATTACCGGACATCAGGGTTTTTTGACTCAGGAAGTACTGGAAGGAATTGCCCATACCACCATCGCTAATTTAAATGCCTGGGCATATACAGGTATTTCTGAAAATGAAATAAACTGATTGCAGTTTGTATTAAACTAATAAAAACTATTTATTTTTATTATTTGCCTATTTTTTTTCTAATCATACTATGATTAATAGTATTAAAAAATTCAAAAAATGAAAGGATCCTTTAAACTCGGAAAAGTAGCAGGTATTGGAATATTTGTTCATTGGACCTTCTCCTTGCTTATTCTGTTTATCATTTTCATTAACTACAAAGCAGGTCAGAATACGAATCAGATAATGTGGTCCGTTGCCTTTGTTCTATGCATTTTTGTTACTGTTATATTACACGAACTAGGACATGCTTTGGCAGCAAAAAACTATAATATAGTAACCAAAGACATCACGCTTTTACCTATTGGTGGTTTAGCCCGGCTAGAGCGAATACCTGAAAAACCATCGGAAGAATTGATTGTCGCTTTGGCCGGCCCCCTGGTAAATATCACTTTGGCCTTTATAATAGGTTTTTTTATTACGATTCCCGATACTTCAGAAAAATTGATGGCTGAATTAGCCAACGGTGTAAATGCACATAATTTTTTACTTAATTTCTTTTTAGTTAATTTTTGGCTGGCACTTTTCAATTTAATTCCGGCTTTTCCTATGGATGGTGGCAGAGTTTTACGAGCACTATTATCTTTTAAATTACAACGCCATGTTGCCACAAGAATTTCAGCTCGAATTGGTCAGATATTGGCACTGGCTTTTATTCTTTTGGGTTTTTTCACCTCCCCTTTTTTGATTTTTATAGGTATATTTGTTATTATAGGAGCTCAAACCGAAGCCGATTATACCGAATCGAAATTCATGCTGAAAGGTTTTAAGGTCCATGATGTCCTAATGAAAGATTACCAAAGAATTGATGCGAATGAAAAAGTAAACAAAGCAGTCGAATTACTACTGGACAGCCAAAACAAGAATTTTTTGATCACTGAAAATGATATTGCCGTTGGAACACTTAATCGGGATCAGATTATAATGGCACTTTCAAAAAAAGGAGATGACGAATTCATCTATAATGTCATGGATCGAAATTTGATATTTCTAGACAGTAATTCGCTTTTAGAAAACGTTTTTGAGTTGATACAGCAGAATAAATCAACATTAATGCTGGTTATGGAAAACAATGAACTGGCAGGAACTTTGGATATAGAAAATCTTATCGAATTCATTTTAATTAATGAGGTCAAAATAAATAAAGCCCATGAAGAAAAGTAATAATGCCCTTACTGCTCCTAAAAACCTTGAGCTTGTTTACAGTGGCGACGATTATTTTTCTCGATTAGAAACTATTATCCATAATTCTCAATTTGAAATCCACATCCAAATGTATCTTTTTGAAGCGGATACAACTGGACACAGAATCATTACGGCATTAAAAGAAGCAGCATACCGCCATGTTAAAATTTATATTCTTTTAGATGGTTTGGGCTCTTTAACATTTCCCTCTGAAACCATAGACGAAATGAGACAAAGCGGTATTAACATTCGCTTTTTTGCGCCCTTGTTTTCTGCATACACCTTTTATCTTGGCAGAAGATTACATCGAAAATTAGTTGTCGCTGATGCCGAAACCATCCTAATTGGAGGTATTAATATAGCCGATAAGTACTGCGGAACACCAACAGAAGCGCCATGGCTCGACTATGCTGTTCTACTGAGAGGTACAATTGCCAAACCACTTCAGGAACAATGCATGGCTATTTATTTTAAGAAAAGACGCTTTCAAAACAAAAAAATAATAACGGCATTTCATGTTCAGGAAGATGTTTTGGTACGCATCATTCAGAATGACTGGTTAAAAAGAAAAAATGAAATTTGTGATGCGTATATTAAATCCATTCGGAATGCAAAAAAAGAAATAATTATAATAGGAAGTTATTTTCTTCCGGGCATACGAATCATTCAGGCCTTGAAAAAAGCTTCCAAAAACAATGTGAAAATTAAATTAATTCTATCTGGAATTTCAGATCTTCCATTGACCAGACGTGCTACCTGCTTTCTCTATGGCAAACTGCTTGATTATAACATTGAATTATATGAATGGAACAAATCTGTTTTACATGGAAAAACAGCGGTTATTGATCGATATTGGACTACGATAGGTTCTTTTAACCTGAATAATTTAAGTTCTTACGGAAGTCTCGAAATGAACGTGGAAATAAATTCTACTGTTTTTTCTAAAATGTATCAAACACAGCTCGAAGAAATTATTGCACAGTGTGAGAGAATAACTCTGGAATCTCTGAAAATGAAAACCAATGTATTCTCAAAATTTATCAACCTGCTATCGTATTGCATTACTCGAATAATAGAACTGATTGTCACTTATACACCCCATAAACGCTTCTATAATTCATAAATACGCCAGTAATTTTGCGCAAAACATAAAAAGGTTATTTTAGTTTTATATACTAAAAATGATGTTAAAAAAATTATCATTATCACTACTGTTAATTAAATATTTTTTGTAACTTTAGATACGCATTTTAAACACATAAAACACTATAAACAAGCATTTTATGATTTTTTTAAATACAAATTTAGAATTTAAAAAAAATGGAACCACATCGAATAAAAACTAAAAAAAAAGAGGAATGGATTCAAAAGGATTGCGAGAGTAAAATCCCGAAATTAGACCGAAAAACACTATTTCTTCCCAGTCAGGATGAATTGTTCTTTTAGTTTATTTCTCAAATAAATTTGTTAGCCCAGGTTAACGACGGAACCGTGAGTCACTGTTCTGTAATTGAATGCTCTTTCAAGCACCAGGTTTAAAAGATTCTCCGCAGAGCTCCAAACTTTTAAACCGGTATTCTTAATTGGGGTTAGGGGCATAATAGTCCCTACTCCATTAACGATTAAACCCTATGGATTTTAGTCAATATAAAGAAACCTTTGGCCATGATGCCCATAAAAAAGGGTATTTAGAACAGAATATTCAACGCTGCCTGAATTATGCTGAAGTTTTATTTGCGCATGATGTTCCTGTAATTTATAATCCAACTCATTTTTCTCTTCTGGTTGGCTACAAAAAAGAATTCCTCAAAAAAGCAGCGCTCTATCCCAAACGTTATTATCGGGATTTTGAGATTTCCAAAAGGAATGGTAGCAGACGACTTATTTCTGAGCCACTTCCCAGTTTGAAAGAAATCCAAATCTGGATTCTAAGAAATATCCTTTACAAAGTACCCACTAGTCCTTTCGCCAAAGCGTATAAACCCAATGTAAGTATTTTAGAAAATCTGAGATTCCATAAAAACCAACCCAAAGTTTTCACGTTGGATTTAGAAAATTTCTTTCCATCCATTGGCTTTGAAACCGTTGAAAAAGAATTTCTTGAATTGGGGTATTCCAAAATGGTATCGAAACTGCTGACAAAACTATGCACTCGTGACGGATGTTTGCCACAGGGTGCACCAACGAGCCCCTATCTTTCAAATTTGATTTTAAAAAAGGCCGATGCCATTATTTCTGATTATTGTAAGCAAAAAAAAATAAGATATACCCGCTATGCAGATGATTTGAGTTTTTCCGGAGATTTTGATGAGAAAAAGCTACTCCATAAAGTAACCGAAACCGTCGAAAAATTAAATCTTCATATCAATAAAAACAAAACCAAACTCATGACACCCAACAGCCGCCAAACGGTTACAGGTATTGTGGTCAATGAAAAACCACAGGTAGCCTTTCATAAACGCAATGATTTGAGACAAGCCATGTATTACATCAAGAAATTTGGTTTCGAGGAACATCGCGAATACAAAGAGATTGACCAAAAGAATTATCTGGAACACCTGTTAGGAAAAATAAATTTTGTACTGCAAATAAATCCAAGAGACTCGGAATTTATACACTACAAATCCATACTCATTGACTTAAAAAAGAAACAAGATTTAAAAGCTATGGAAGATGAATTATTGCCGATATAAAAAAACATACACTTCCAATTTGAAAAAAGACACTTTAAAAAGCTCCGTTTTGGAGCTTTTTAAAATTCATAACTAACTGAAATAAAATACTTTATTTCATTTCATAATTAAATAATTGTTTAAATTTGATCGTATAAAATACTGATCGATTATTATCATTTGAACTTTAGGCCCACATCTTAATGTAGGAGCTATCACTTGATTAAGATGCTACTTCACTTCTGAACTTTTTTATAATTAATAACTAAAAAGAACTGGATAATGAAAAAAAAACGCTTCACTCGCATCACTGCAATCCTAATTAGTTGTATTTTGATTGCTACAACAACAAGTTGTTCTAAAAATAGTTCTGATACAACTGTATTGCAAACGAAAATCGATTCTCTGCAAATGGAACTCAAAAAAATTACGGATGAAAAAGCACTTACTGAAATGCGTCTTGTACGATTTGATTCATTAGACTTTAATTTTTATAGCGAACAAAAATGGGATGCTTTAGCCATAAGTCATGCTGACAATATAAAAGTGTATTATCCGGACGGATCCACAACAGAAGGCTTAGCACCACAACATATAGACATGCTGAAACCTATATTTGTATTTGCTCCTGATACAAAAATCAAAAAACATCCTGTTAAATTTGGAACAGGTGACTGGACCTGTGTGATTGGTGAAATGGAAGGGACTTTTTCTCAACCAATGCCCACTGGTAACGGAAAAACTATACCTCCAACCGGTAAAAAATTTAAACTTTCAATGGCAACAATCGGTCATTGGAAAAAAGGTAAAATGATTGAAGAATATTTATTTTGGGATAATCAGGCATTTATGAAACAAATAGGATTAGCTCAATAAAACGTATAGGCTACTTAATACAAAGTGAAAAAGTAAAAAATTTGTCCAACTTCCTTCTGCATTAAAAATCCAGTCAACTAACTTTAAAATTTATATAACATGAAAAAAATAACAGTAAGTATCATAGCCCTATTTCTCTCTACTTTTCTATTGGCACAAACGACTTGGAAAGCAGATCCGATGCATTCAAAACTAACTTTTAGCACCGTGCATCATGGAATTTCTGATATTGCCGGATTATTCAAAATATTTGAAATAACCGCCACAACCAACAAAGCTGATTTTAGTGATGCCACTTTTGAGCTTTCAACAGAACTAGCCTCGATCAATACGGAAGTGGAAATGCGAGATAATCATTTACGAAGTGCTGAATTCTTTGAAGTTGAAAAATATCCAAAAATGACTTTTAAAAGTACCTCTATAAAAAAAATTGGAAAAGAAAAAGGGAAATTCAAACTGATGGGCCACCTGACCCTGCACGGAATTACCAAGCCTGTGACTGTCAATATGTGGTATAGGGGAACTATAGTAAATCCACAATCAAAAGCAATCACAGCCGGCTTTCAGTTTAGCGGTGTTCTAAAACGGTCAGATTTTGATATTGGCCCCAAATTTCCCGCGCCAATGATTAGCGATGAAGTAAAAATTAAAGCGGATGCTGAATTTATAAAACAGCAGGTTCCTCCTGATGGAATGTAAAAGCTTTTGCCGATGATGTAGTAAAATAATAGTCGTCCCTTTTGTTAAAGACTAAAAAAAGGCTTACTTTATAAGCACTACTTCACTAATAATCAATTACAATTAAACATCTCATTCCTATTTTAACAACAAAAAATTGTTTAAATTTGATAGTATAAATAATCCATTTTTGGGATGTTTTTTTGTATTTCTGGACATAAGAAGGAATCATCAACAACAATTGTAAATAAAATAACATGGACAGCATGAAAAAAATATTAATCGCAGTTGACAATGATCCCACTTCAGAAAAAATTGCTTTGAATGGTTTTCAACTTGGTCTTCAACTCAATGCTGAAATTGCATTACTAAGCGTTGTTGACCTTACATTCCTTATCACTGAAGGTGCTGTCACTCCCAAGGAATTTGCAGATATCACAATAAACGACTGCAAAAAAAACCAACAAATGCTTGTGGATACCATATTCAAGGAATCTAAAGTTAGGACTTTCGTAGAAGAAGGAAACCCATATGAAGTAATTTTGAAGACGGCAAAAGAATGGGATGCAGATATAATTGTTTTGGGTACCCATGGCAGAACTGGTTTTTCGCATTTAATTATGGGGAGTGTCGCTGAAAAGATAGTCCGGCATTCAGAAGTACCGGTATTCATCATACCAATTAAGCCCTGATAAAAAACTTCTTCCACGCATAGCGGAAGAAACAATGCGAAGGTCAATTGTAAAAACAATATATTACAGAGCGGTTATTTTGATCAATATTTATGCAACACTTGTTTTTTTCAGGAGAGAATTTAGCTGAAAATAAAAATAGTGCAAACGGTTAATTTTAAAACCTATACCATTTGATAATTGCAACAATGATAATTATAAAAACAATCCAGGATGGCATTTATAGACTATTACAAAATCCTTGAAGTGGATAAAAAAGCAAGCGAAGCTGATATTAAAAAGGCATACCGTAAAATGGCCCGAAAATACCATCCCGACTTAAATCCAAACGATAAGGAAGCCGAAAGAAAATTCAAAGAAATCAATGAAGCCAACGAAGTATTAAGCCATGCCGAAAATCGTAAAAAATATGATGAATATGGTGAAAACTGGCAGCATGCTGAGCAATATGAAAAAGCAAAACAGCAAGGGCAATATTCGAGAGGCGGACAAGATGGTTTTGGAGGATTTGGTGGCGGTGATGGTGGTGGCGATTTTTCAGATTTTTTTGAATCCATGTTTGGGGGCCGAACCTCAGGAGGTGGCGGACGTCGTCGCAGTGCACAATTTAAAGGACAAGATTTCAGTACTGAACTGCATCTGGACCTAAAAGACGTTTATACCACCCACAAACGAACCTTAACAATCAATGGCAAAAACATACGAATTACTATTCCTGCCGGAGTGGAGAATGGTCAGCAAATAAAAATCAGCGGGCTTGGAGGAGAAGGCTCCGGAGGCGGACCAAAAGGAGATTTGTATATCACTTTCACTGTTGAAAACCAAACTCATTTTAAACTGGACAAACACAATTTATATGCTACAGTGGATTTGGATTTATATACTGCCTTGCTAGGTGGTGAAATCACTGCAGATACATTTGACGGTAAAGTAAAACTTACGGTAAAACCCGGAACGCAAAACGGAACTAAAGTAAAACTGAAAGGAAAAGGATTTCCCATCTATAAAAAAGAAGGGGAATTTGGCGATTTATACCTTACATATCATATACAGATCCCTACAAACCTTACTGAAAAAGAAAAAGAATTATTTACCGAACTTGCTAAGTTAAGAACGACATGAACACAGAAAATCTCATCCCCTTACCAACACTAAGTACCCATTACAAAGTAGAAATTGCTTTTTTTAACAATTTAAGCGAAATGGGTTTACTTGAAATAAAAACAATCGAAGAAACGCAATATGTTGATCCTAAAGCCATCTTTGAAATTGAAAAAATAATTCGGATGCATCAGGAATTAGAAGTTAATATTGAAGGAATTGATGTCGTGTTCAATCTCTTACAAAAAATAGAACATTTGCAAAATGAAATAATCACGATCAAAAACAGATTGCGGTTGTACGAAAGTTGATATGAATTCCGTTTTAGTTTACCCTTTTTTAGAACAAAAAACACCTCCTCAACATCTTATTTTCCAGGACACTACCTTATCTTATTCTGAAATAGGTTAGAAAGATTATTCAGACATTACCTTTTTTTACTTGTAACAAAAAACCATAAAGTCATACTAATTTTAAAATCAAAATTTTATTTTAATATGGCAAATCTTACAGATTATTGGTGGGTACTACTTTTAGTTTTATTTATCGTTTTTTACAAATTCGTTTTACGCGTTTTCTTCGGAATGGTAATAGTACCGGAAGATAAAATTGGTTTAGTAACCAAAAAATTCGTTCTCTTCGGAGCTGAAAAATCATTACCCGATGGAAGAATTATTGCTACCAAAGGAGAAGCGGGTTTTCAGGCTAAAACACTTGCACCAGGATTATATTGGGCTATGTGGCCTTGGCAATATGCCGTAAACATGAACTCCTTTACCATTATCCCTGAAGGAAATATCGGTTTACTATTGAGTAAAGATGGAGCCGAAATCCCTACAGGAAGAATTTTGGCACAAAAAGTAAACTCTGATAATTTTCAGGATGCCACTTTATTTCTAAATAATGGGGGGCAAAAAGGACGACAATCAGCATTTATCACAACAGGGTCTTATAGAATAAACACCCATTTATTTGAAGTGGTGATGACTCCACAAATAGTGATTTTTGAAAATATGGTTGGAATTGTTACTGCAATGGATGGAGAACCTATTCCAATAGGTCAAATTGCCGGTAAATTTGTAGAAAACCACAATAACTTTCAAGATTTTGACCAGTTTCTAAAAAATGGTGGCAACAGGGGATTACAACCTCAAGTAATTTTGGCCGGTTCGTACTATATCAATACATGGGCGATACAAATTGAACAAAACCCAATGACGGATGTACCCATTGGTTACGTTGGCGTGGTAATTTCTTATATTGGAGAAGACGGAAAAGATGTTACTGGAGATACTTTCAAGCATGGGAATATAGTTTCAAAAGGACAACGCGGGGTTTGGATGGAGCCTTTTGGTCCTGGAAAATATGCTTTAAATAAATATACTACAAAACTGGAAGCTGTTCCCACAACGAATTTAGTTTTGAATTGGGCCGATGCAAGAAGCGAATCCCATAATTTAGATAAAAATCTTTCTACGATTACGGTGCGCTCAAAAGATGGATTTCCTTTCAATTTAGATGTTTCACAAATCATCCATGTTCCTGCCAATGAAGCTCCAAAAGTTATTGCACGTTTTGGCAGCATGACTAATCTTGTCTCTCAGGTTTTAGAACCTACAATTGGAAACTACTTTAGAAACTCAGCACAGGACAGTGATGTAATTTCGTTTCTCTCCACTAGAAAAGAACGACAAGAATCAGCCAAAAATCATATCAAAACCGTTTTGGATGAATACAATGTAAATGCTGTTGACACATTAATAGGTGATATTGTTCCGCCGGAATCATTAATGAAAACGTTAACTGATAGAAAAATTGCCGAGGAAGAGCAAAAAACCTATCAGACGCAAAGAATGGCACAAGAACAACGTCAAGGTGTAGAAAAAGAAACCG
Source organism: Flavobacterium kochi (assembly GCF_048286715.1). Taxonomy (NCBI): domain Bacteria; kingdom Pseudomonadati; phylum Bacteroidota; class Flavobacteriia; order Flavobacteriales; family Flavobacteriaceae; genus Flavobacterium; species Flavobacterium kochi. The sequence continues at coordinate 46,106 of NZ_JBLVPW010000010.1, read as the reverse complement.
CTATTGCTGATATGCAAAAAGAAATTGTAAAAGCATCACAAAGTGTTGAAATTGCTCAACGTACAGCTGATGCAACAGTTAAAAAAGCCGAAGGCGATGCAACTAGTTTAAAGCTAAATGTAAATGCTGAAGCCGAAGCTACAAAAATGCGGGCCAATGCAGAAGCTGAAGCTACAAAAGCAAGAGCCGGAGCACAAGCCGAAGCCACTAAACTTACCGCAACCGCAGAAGCGGAACGAATTTCAAAAACGGGTTTAGCCGAAGCAGAAAAAATTATGGCTATTGGTAAATCTACTGCCGAGGCATATCAATTACAAGTTTCGGCAATGGGTGGCGATAATTTCACAAAATATAAGATAACGGAGGAAATTGGTAAAGGAAAAATCAAAGTGATTCCAGATGTTTTAATTTCAGGAAATACCGGTTCTGATGGAGGAATAAGTGGTCTTCTGGGGATGAAATTAATGGAAATGATGGATACTAAAAACGGAAAAGACGCCTCCAGCACACAATAATCTCCTCTTTAAATTATCATCAAAAAGTCCGCTTTTTTAGCGGATTTTTTTTGCCTTTTTAGTAACTAATTACTGTTCAGTGTATTTTCCTGACAAAATCATCAAAAAAAAGCCAAACCACACCTAAAACCCCTGAAAATCAACGAAATAATCGTATATTTGGGTAGCCATTTTCTGTTAAAAATTAATTCATTTACTTATGAATAGTTTTTCCAAAATAATCGAAATACTCAAAGGTTTTTTACTTGAAATTGGTGAACTCTCCTATTTTGCCGGTCGTTTTTTTAAAGAAGTTTTTAAGCGCCCTTCTGAATTTAGGGAATTTCTTCGACAGTGCTTTAATATGGGAAACCGTTCTTTGCTTCTTGTTGCGGTTACTGGATTTATCATTGGTCTGGTTTTCACCTTACAGTCACGGCCTACATTACAGGAATTTGGTGCCGTTTCCTGGATGCCATCTATGGTTAGTATTTCGCTTATAAGGGAAATTGGACCTATTATTACAGCTTTGATTTGTGCGGGACGTATCGGCTCCGGTATTGGCGCCGAATTAGGTTCGATGAGAGTTACAGAACAAATTGACGCTATGGAAGTTTCAGGGACAAATCCTTTTAAATATTTAGTGGTTACACGCATATTAGCAACCACTTTTATGCTTCCTGTTTTGGTTTTTTTTGGAGATGCTATTGCAATTTTTGGTTCTTTTCTGGTGGAAAATATCAAAGGGAATGTATCTTTTTTATTGTATTATAATCAGGTTTTTGATGCATTGGAATTTGGTGATTTAATCCCTGCAACGGTTAAAACTTTCTTTTTTGGATTTGCTATAGGATTAGTGGGCTGTTTTAAGGGATATTACTGTAAAAAAGGAACTGCCGGTGTGGGATTGGCGGCCAATTCTGCAGTGGTTTTTACCTCGATGTTGCTTTTTATTATTGACTTTATTGCTGTTTTTGTCACTGATATTTTTTATGATCTATAACTGATTATGAGTACATCAATACAACATAAAAAACCTATCATAGAAATCAAAGACTTACGGAAAAGCTATGGTGATAATCATGTTTTGGATGGTTTTAATATGGTTTTGTATGAAGGCGAAAATTTAGTTATCATGGGGAAATCCGGTTCTGGTAAATCAGTAATGATAAAATGTTTGATTGGATTGGAAGAGCATGACAGCGGTTCTATAGTAGTCATGGAAAAAGATATTAGTGAACTCGACCACGAGGAATTAGATGAACTCCGAACAGAAGTGGGTTTTCTTTTTCAAGGAAGTGCACTTTACGATTCCATGACTGTTAGAGAAAATCTGGAATTCCCGTTGCGTCGTCATAAAAAAAAATTCGGAAAAATAAAAGATACCACACCATTGGTGATGGAGGCTTTGGAAAACGTAGGTCTGGCTCATACTATAAATTTAATGCCCGAAGAACTTTCGGGGGGAATGAAACGAAGAATTGCTTTGGCAAGGACTCTAATCCTCCAGCCAAAAATTATCCTTTATGACGAACCAACTACCGGATTAGACCCTATCACCGCGAAGGAGATTTTATTGCTGATGATGTCTATCCAGAAAAAATACAACACTTCGGCAATAATCATAACACATGATGTGGATTGTGCCAGAGTAATCTCGAACAGAATGATTTTATTGGTCGACGGCATCAATTATATCGAAGGTACATTTGAGGAATTATCAATCTCAACTGATCCTAAAGTACAAGCTTTCTTTAAATAAAAGTAAAAATGGAAAAAACGACATCACAAAAACTGCGTCTTGGCCTTTTTGTAATAATCGGGTTATTACTATTCATACTAGCTGTTTATTTCATTGGCGACAAGCAAAAAATGTTTGGAAAAACGAATCATTTAAATGCGATTTTCAATAACGTCAGCGGTTTACAATTAGGCAATAATGTGCGTTATTCCGGAATAAATGTTGGGACCGTACGTGCCATAGAAATGATTAATGATTCTACCATAAAAGTGGATATGCTTATTGACAAAGCCATTTTTCCTCACATTAGAAAAAATGCTGTTGCCTCCATAGGCTCTGACGGTTTAGTGGGAAATATGATCATAAATATTATTCCCGGGAAAGGGACCGAAGCGCCTGTAGCACCAGGAGATGAAATTCATTCCTTAAGTCGTGTTCGCACAGATGATCTGCTCAATACACTCGGTGTAACCAATAAAAACGCAGCGCATCTTACGTCTGATTTACTTAAAATTACAAAGGAAATCAATGACGGAAAAGGAACGGTGGGTTTATTAATTAAAGATTCCATCCTGGCAGGAGACCTGAAAGAAACTGTGCATTATTTAAAAATTACAGGAAAAGGGACTTCAGAGGCCGTAACAAAATTAAGCAGACTCATTTCTTCATTGAACAATAAAGACAATGTGATAGGTGTTTTGAAAGATACCGCTGTTGCCAATAACATCAAAACGATAATCCAAAATTTAGATCAATCGAGTACAGATATAAACAAAATGGTAACCAAACTTAACGCAACAATTGAAAATATAAAAGACGGAAAAGGCGCTATAAACTACCTTTCAAATGACCCAAAACTAGTACGGAAAATAGATTCTACAATGACTAATATTAATCAGGCCAGTTCACTGCTAAATGAAAATATGAAAGCTTTGAGACACAATTTTTTATTTAGGGGATATTTTAAAAAACAGGAAAAAGCAAAATTGAAAGAGCAGAAAAAATAAAAAATTGAATCCGTATCAGATACAGAAATCACAAAAAATCAAATCATGGTTACTATAGAAAAACTTGGTATCATACTAAGTCCGACTGAAAGAGCATTTGAAAGTACGGGAGTTTTAAATCCTGGGGTTTACCAGGAGGGAAATACAGTCCATTTTTTATACAGAGCGGTGCAAAAAGGAAATCGCTCCACCATAGGCTACGCCAGAACAGAAGGGCCGATAAAAATAGTTGAAAGAACAGAAAAACCCATTATTACTCAAGACTTTGATTATGAAAAACAAGGAGTGGAAGACGCCCGAATTGTAAAAATTGAAGATACGTATTATATAACCTATACCGCTTATGATGGTATCAACGCCATGGGTGCCCTTGCTACTTCAAAAGATTTGATTCATTTTGAAAAACACGGCATAATTACTCCTAAAGTTAACTATCAGGAATATGAAACGCATGTAAATTTTTGCAATGCGAGTAAACTAAACCCAAAATACCATGAATATTATAATCTTTTTGCACAAATAGGGCTGGAAACTGATGAAACACGCTTGCTACGTGATAAAGATGTGGTATTGTTTCCAAGGAAAATAAAGGGGCAATTTGTCCTTTTGCATAGAATTTGGCCAGGTATTCAAATTGTAAAGTTTGACAACTGGAACAAATTAAGCTTATCTTTTTGGGAAAATTATCTACAGAATTTAACCGATCATATTATTTTAGATCCAAAAGATGCTTACGAAATGAGTTACATTGGAGCCGGAGGTCCACCAATAGAAACACCTTATGGATGGTTGCTAATTTATCATGGGGTTCACGAAACAACAAGGGGAAAAATCTATCATGCCAAGGCTGCTTTATTACATTTGGAAAAACCTGAAATGGAGATATCCCGATTACCGTATCCGCTCTTCTCTCCCACCAAACAATGGGAAATAGAAGGCGAAGTCAATGACATTGTATTCCCAACCGGTCATGCATTGTTCGAAAATGACCTTTATATATATTATGGCGCAGCTGACAAACATATTGCCGTTGCTAAAATGAATATTAACGAACTGCTTCTTGAATTAAGACAGCAACCTTAAACCTGCGTCATGAAATTTGAAAAAGTAACAAAAATGCTAATTGTAAGTTCTTATCCGACAAGAGAATGCGGGATAGCAACTTTTTCTAATGACATTGTAAATGCAGTGGCAATAGTTTTTGGAAAAACACTTCCTGTGGAGGTTTGTGCTTTGCAAAATAGTGACCAAAACTTCTCATACAATTCTGAAGTAACCTATATTTTGCCAGTTGATTCAGTAGAACATTATAGGCTGGTTGCAGAGAAAATAAACGACCGAAATGATATCGGCCTGATTTGTATTCAGCATGAATTTGGCCTTTTCGGCGGAGAATATGGTGATTATATCCTTTCTTTTATATTAGCACTAAACAAACCAATTGTCACCGTTTTTCACACTGTGCTCCCAAATCCAGATGAAAAAAGAAAGAAAATTGTTCATGCGATAGCAGATTTATCCGACCGAATCATTGTGCTTACCAAAAATTCAGAAGCAATTTTGAATAGAGATTACGAATTGCCCAAGATGAAAACAATGGTCATTCCGCATGGTAATCATACTGTATTATGGGAACAAAAAGAGAAATTAAAAAATAAATATAATTTCTCAGATAAAATAGTAATGTCCACATTTGGTTTAATCAGTGAGAACAAAAACATAGAAACCGTATTACGTGCCTTACCGGAAATTGTCAAGAAACACTCCGAAGTCATTTATTTAGTGATTGGCAAGACACATCCTGAAATAATTCGTCGTGAAGGGGAAAAATATCGGGATATACTTACTGCCATTGTGCATGAACTCCATTTGGAAAACAATGTTATTTTTATCAATGAATATCTTCAATTGTGGCAACTACTGGAATATTTGACGGTATCAGATATCTATTTATTTTCTTCTAAAGATCCCAATCAAACGGTCAGTGGAACCTTTGCTTATGCCATGAGCTGTGGCTGTGCCGTTGTTTCCACTCCAATACCGCATGCTGTTGAATCTCTGGTAAATGGTAACGGAATACTATTGAATGGATTTGATAAACCAGAAGAATTCAAAAAAGCAATTTTGTACCTCATCGAAAACAAAGAGGAACGAGTTACTATAGGTAAAAATGCATTTTCATTGGCGCATGCCACAACATGGGAAAATATTGCTATTCAATACCGATTACTATTCGACCAATTGACGAATCGGGAAGACGATTTAAAGTTTAATTTTCCGCCAATAAAATTAGACCATATTGAGAAACTCACCACCAATTTTGGAATACTTCAATTTTCAAAATTCAGTGAACCTGATCCTGAATCAGGCTATACTTTAGACGATAATGCCAGGGCGTTAATCAATATGGTGTTGTATAACAAAGATTTTCCAAGCAAAACTGCTTTAAAACTAGCAAATACCTATTTAAATTTTATAGAGGGGATTCAACAGAAGAATGGTTGGTTTGATAATTACAAAGACTTTGACAATCAGTTAACAGAACAAAATGGAGAAGTAAATCTTGAAGATGCAAACGGGAGAGCCTTATGGAGTTTAGGAACCGTAATTGCACATAGAGAATCTTTACCTGCTGCAATGATTTTACGGGCAGAAAAATGTTGGAATAAGGCAATCAAAAGAATTGAGGACATTAAGTCCCCAAGAGCCATTGCCTATGCTGTGAAAGGACTGTATCATTATTATTCAGCTTATAAAGACGAGAGTATACGGCAGAATATAGAAAAATTTGCTAATGAACTTTTGCATCATTATCATATTAATTCAGCAGAAAACTGGTGTTGGTATGAAGATTATATGACCTATGCCAATAATGTTTTACCTGAGGCTATGTTGTACAGTTATTTGGTTACAAAAAATTCCAAATACAAAAAAATTGCAGTAATCACATTTGATTTTCTCCTTTCTCATTATTTTATGAAAGGACAATTAAAAGTGATCTCAAACAGAGGCTGGTTTAAAAAAGAAAACGAAAGGATCTTCTATGGAGAGCAGCCTATCGAAGTAGCCACTACCGTTATTGCATTGGATTTATTTTATGGAGTAACCAAAAATAAAAAATACAAAGACCAATTAAAACTTGCCTTTATCTGGTTTTTAGGAAACAATCATCTGAAACAAATCATGTATAATCCTGAAAATGGTGCTTCCTATGATGGATTAGAAGACAAACACATCAATATAAATCAAGGTGCGGAATCTACATTGTGCTATTTCAAAGCGAGATTAATTATGGAAAAATATTCCAAAAGCTAAGCTTTAAAACCCTACCTAAAAAACTATTTATTAGTGTCTTTAAAATTAGTCTTTCGTTTTGCTTATCCTTCTTTATTAAATACTTTTCAATGCTTCAATAAATAAATCAATGTCCTCTTTCGAGTTATAATGACTTAAAGAAATGCGCAAACTTGGTTTTTTCAAATCTTCATTAGAAAGCATTTCTGCTAATACATGCGAGGGTTTTATACTTCCGCTTTGACAGGCACTTCCCCGAGAAACTGCAATTCCTTTCATATCTAAATGAAATAAAATCATCGCTGTCTTATCTTCTGAAAAAGGCAATAAAACATTTAATATATTGTAAAATCCATCGGCACTTCCATTGATTAAAAAAGCTGGAAATTCAATTTCGAGTTGGGTAATCAAATAATTTTTCAATTCGGAGATATAATTTCTTTCCGTTTCTAAATTTGCATAGGAAAGATCCAGCGCTTTTGCCATTCCCGCAATTTGATGTAAGGCTTCAGTTCCTGCTCGCAATCCTTTTTCCTGTTCGCCTCCAAAAAACAAGGGTTGCAAACCAGAATTTTTTCGAATGAAAGCAAACCCAACACCTTTGGGACCGTGAAATTTATGAGCGCTTGCTACAATAAAATTAACGGGTACTGTTTTTAAATCTATTGCTGTTTTTCCAATGGACTGCACGGTATCGGAATGAAACAAAGCATTATTTTCTTGACAAATAACGCCTATTCTATCCAAATCCAAAACGGTTCCAGTTTCGTTATTCACATGCATCAGGCTTACTAAAGTTCTCTTTTCCTGCGAAAGCAATTCTACTAAATCAGTGATATCAATTTCTCCATTTGGTTTAACAGCCACATAATCTACCTGAATATCGTATTCGCTTTGCAAAGCCAAAATCGTATATAAAACCGCATGATGCTCTATCTTACTGGTTATGATACGTTTTATTTTTAAATCTTTAACGGCAGAACGAAGTATCCAATTATTGGCTTCGGTACCACAGGAAGTGAAAATTATTTCCTGCGCAGTACCATTCAAATGTTTTGCAATTGATTTTCTGGAAAGTTCTAAAATACTTTTGGCATTGCGACCAAAACTATGCGTTGACGATGGATTTCCATAATCATCTGTCATCACTCGTGTCATTTCCTGGACAACTTCGGGACGAATTGCCGTTGTAGAAGCATTATCGAGATATACTTTTTTCATTTTTTGAAAATTATAAAATTATTTTGAAGCTTCCATTTCTGATGGTGCCGCTTTCCATTTTCTTGGGAAGATCAGTTTTTCATTAAAAACAACTATCGAAACCAAAATCAGAAAATAAGAAAACAGTTGAAGGTAAGTAACCTGTTCACTGTAATAGAATATGGCCAATAAAAAACCAATTATTGGATTAATGTAGATCATAATCCCGACCGCTGATGAGTTAATTCCTTTTAAGGCATACAAGTTTAAAAATAAAGGAATAATCGTAAAAAAGACTACGATTACGAGCAAACAGCCATAAAACAATGATTCCGTGGGTAAAGCGCTACTATAATTTGGATAAAAAGGCAGTAGAATTAGGGCTGTAAAAACCAATTGAATTGTCAAAACAAGGAATTTATCCAATTCATTATTTTTTCGCTGACTCACTAAATACATCGCATAAGTTGCTGCTGTAATAAGACTATAGAAAATATCTTCAAAATGATTGAATGATAATAAAACGCAACTAAAGACACTTATAATTACAGCAAACCATTGCCATTTGCTCAATTTTTCTTTCAATATAAAAAAAGCCAATATCGTGGTTAAAATGGGGCATATTAAATACGCTAACGAAGCTGCTTTTACACTTATATGATTCATCACATAAATAAAAACAAACCAGTTTGAAGACAAAAAAATCCCACCTCCAAGCGTCAACCCGACAACACTTCGTTTTTGTTTTGCAGTCATACTTTTGAACTGACTCCAATTTTTTTTTAAAATTTTTCTTCGAAAGGAAAGATTAATTAATAGCATGGTAATAACGCTAAAAAAAACTCTATAAAATAAAATATCCAAAGACGGGTAATTATGCAACGGTTTTAATGCTAAACTAAAAAAACCCCATACAAAAAAGGCAGAAAAAGCGGCTAAATAATATTTGTTAAGTCTCATATATGCTATAAATTGAAGCAAAGATAATGTTTTCTATCCGCTTTGAATTGTTGTGATCTTTCCATTTTCAATACTGTCCGACAGTCTTTATTAGAAATTTAAAAGCCTAATATCCTGTTAAATTCTATGTTTTTGAATAGGAATGCAATGGGAACAAATTAAAAATTCTATTTTTGTTTCAAATATTATAAAAATGAAAAGAGTTGTAAGTATATTAGTCTTAGTAATGCTACTAAATGGTTGTGATGACGGTAATTTAACCCAAGAAGACATTAATTTTGAAGACATTACTACACAAAACTGCAGTATCAATAACATCCTCTATAAACTGAAAGACAAGGAATCATTACTTTTGGAAATTCCTCAAACATCCTTTACAAATGAGCCCAGCACAATCGGTGAACCAACCGTACTAGACATTACCAGTGCCAACAGAGTAGTGTATCGTTTTTATAGCGGTACAGTAGCAGCAGCCAACATTTGTGAAACTATTCCCCCGCCAACTCCTATTGTAACGGATCAATGGACTGCCACTGATGGTAAAATAGAAATATTTACTACCGCGGTAAAAACAACAAACACTACGGATAACAGTACCCGAATTACGGGTTACAATCATAATATAGTTTTCAAGAATATTACTTTTGCAAAAAGTAACGGCACCCAGGTTTACGAAACATTTCCTTTTGGAGACTATGTTACCTCAGCAACGGCATTGCCTTTTCTATTTGATCAAACGGTAGAGCAATGCAGCTCTTCGAAACAAATTTACAATTATACCAGTAGTGAAGCACTACTATTAGACATTGACCCTGCTTTGATTGTTAATGCAGCAACTCCTTTAAATACTCCAAGAACTGGACTTATTGGCACCACCATCAACAAACTTACGTATCGATTATTTTCAGGTTTACTTACCGCAAGCTATTTCTGCACAACTCCAGTTCCTACAACTCCAGCAAAAAGTGAAGAGTGGATCGCTGCTTCAGGAGTTTCAAATGTGAGTGGCATTATTGAAGTAACAACAACTACTTTGGGTACTGGATTTAAACATGTCATCGTGCTTAAAAATGTCACCATGCAAAAAGGAACGAACGATTTCAAGCTTGGAGACAGCTTCATTTATGGCGAACTTTTAACCACTAATTAAACACAATTACAAGTTTAAAATCAGGTTTATTTTATCCTCAAAAAAAGCGTCGATTCCTAAGATAATTTTCAATTGAAAATAGCTGGAATCGACGCTTTTTTTCGTCCTTTAAAAAATCTAAAACGAGAATTATTTGGTGCTTTGTTTTATAAAAACTTCGGTTGCGCCCTGACCGTATTTTTGATAGTTACCTTCTTGAAAAACAATATTATCGTAACGCCCTAATAAAAAATCCAGTTCTGCTTTTAGGATTCCTTCACCCACACCATGAATGAAAACAATCTTTGGAATGCGATTACGAATGGCAAATTCTATGTGTCTTTTAGCGGTATCTGTTTGCAAGGTCAGAATATCATAATTAGACATTCCGCGCTTATTTGGAACTAACTTTTCGATGTGTAAATCAAACTCCGGAGCTGAAATTTCGTGTTTATCTTTGCGTTCTTTGACAAAACTTCGTGGTTTGGGGATTTCTTTCTCTTTTGAAACTTCATCTATATTAACCCTTCTAATGGAATCCATTAAATTGCTGGAATCGTTTATTTTAAGCAATTCATTGACAAAAAATGTCATCGTAAATCCATCCGCTGTTTCTATCGTAACCTGGTCGTCTTTGACTGACAGGACTACTCCATTCATGGCTTCATCAAGCACTGAAACTTTATCTCCTTTATTAAACATTTTCATCTTCTTTATCTTGATTTTTACTCGGCGTCTTAGCACTCAGTTGCATCATTCCAAACATAAAAACAACAATTGCCACTACCATTACATATATATTTTTCTCTACTTTCACTTGCTCGTACAAAGCGATAATGATTGCAATAATCATTATGGGAATTAAATTTTTTTTCATCTCTTCAGGTATCAGTTTCCAAAAGTAATGAATTTAAAATTGCATCAATTTATTATCGCAATCGTTTCTTATTTTTTCGTAAAATTGTAAAAACAAAAACCATTGGATTTAGAAAAATACATGCTCCCCTGTTTAAGCAAAACACTCTTCGGAGTGGAATGTTTGGGCTGTGGTTTTCAACGCGGTTTTTTACTGCTTTTACAAGGCAATTTTGTTGCAGCTTTTAAGATGTATCCCGCCATTTATACTACACTATTATTTCTGGGAATTCTTAGTTTAAATTGTATTGACAAACGAAATAATTATCAAAAACACATTGTTGGAATGGCAATCATAAATGGGTTATTTATGATTGTTGGTTATTTTTATAAGCACTATTAAACAATGATTCTGTTTTTTTATTCAGAGAGAAAATCACTAAGAATCAAAAAATCGATTTTCGATTCTTAAAAAAGTAATCCAGAAATTAACCATTTAAATTCTCTCTAAGTCATAAAAATTATTATTTTTGAAGGCATAACTACATCGCAGTTAATTTCGATTCTGAATTGGATTTGAAGTTAATCTATTAAAATAAAAACAGCCCTGCCTCTACTTTTATTTCATCCTTTATGAAAAAAACTAACCTAAAAAAAATATCACTACAAAAAGCTGTCTTTTTTATAATACTTATTTTAGGCCTAATTTACCTTTATTTTATCTTTATGCATTTTAAAGATAACCGAACTGAAAGTGTATTACAAATTGCAAAATCAATTGAAGTTTCCTTACCTAAAGAAGCTATAAAAAAACTTGAAGTAAAGCCATCCGGTAGTAACAAACCCGAGTATACTGCTTTAAAAAACAGCCTGAGATCAATAGTCAGTATTAATCCCAAAGCAAGCTTTGCCTATTTATATACGCAAAGAAATGGTAAAATATACTTCATGGTCGATTCTGAACCTGAAAATTCTAAAGATTATTCTCCTCCCGGACAAGAATATACAGAAGCGGACGGACCTACTTTTAAAGCCATCAATAACGGAGAGGATATAATCACAGAACCTTCTACTGACAGATGGGGAACTTGGGTTAGCGCTTACATACCCATAAAAGATGAAGTTTCCGGTAAAACTATTGCCGTATATGGGATGGATTTTGACGCAAAATCATGGAATAATGCTTTATTATTTGAAGTAGTGGAATCCAGTCTCTTAGTACTCCTATTCCTAATGACATCACTTTTCTTGTTCAAAATAACAGACAAGAATAAAATCCTTAATTATGACATTATTAATCGAAAACTAGAAGAAAAAAAATTACATACTGCGTTATCTGTACTTAAAAAGAAAAATGATGAATTGGATCAATTTGCCTACATCGTTTCTCATGATCTGAAGGCCCCATTAAGAGCCATTTACAGTCTCTCGGAATGGATTATTGAAGATTTAAACGATATGTCTGACGAGACAAATTCAAATTTCAAATTATTGCAGGGAAGAATTCTAAGAATGGAAAACTTAATTAATGGTATTCTGGAATATTCCCGCATTGGAACAACGAATATCGAACTTGAAAGACTCGATTTACGCAAAATGCTGGAAGAAATAGTTGAAACGATTGTTCCCAATGAAGGATTCGAAGTAACTATAGGCAACAATTTCCCAATTATTACTACCGAAAAAATATTAATGCATCAGGTTTTCAGCAATTTGATAGGCAATGCGGTCAAATATAACGACAAATCCATCGGGAAAATTGAATGTATTTATGCTTCGTTAGTACATTTTCACCAATTTACCATAAAAGACAATGGATTTGGAATTCCTAAAAAATACCAGGAAAAAGTATTTGGTGTTTTCCAAACCATTTTAGCCCGAGACACTAAAGAAAGTACCGGTATAGGGCTCTCTATTGTAAAAAAAATTATCGAAGGGAAATCGGGAAGCATTCATATTGAATCTGATGGAAACGATGGTACTAGTTTTATTTTTACCATTCCTAAAAAACCAAAAACGATGGTTTAATATATTTGAGTCTTTTGCAGAGAATCAGATAACTTCAGGCAGACCCCATATTTTTGTTATATTTTTTTAGAATTTGTTCAAAAATGTTACCAATTAAAAGAAACATTCCATTCTTAGCCAATCTGCTAATTTCTTTGCTTCATTGTTGCAACTGTTTCTAAAAAACGCCTTACTTTTATCCTTTTAAATTAATAATTCAAACCCAATAATCGTGACAAAAGATCTGATTATCAAAAATATTAGCGCTTTAAAAAGCCATTTTTCTATCAACTACGGAATCAAGACAAAAACAGAAGCCTTTACTGAAAAACTATTCTATACGTTATTTGATGCCAATGCCCCTTTGAATGAAAGCATCGATGAACTGGAAGTACTATTCAAAGAAATCTCAGCTATTGCCTGTAAAAAACCGCATGCATTGTGTGATTCTATTTGGGATAAATATCTGAGAACCTTGCCTTCTGTTCTTGAAAAACTGAATCAGGACGCTGCATACATTTTAGAAAACGATCCTGCATCAAACAGCATTGAAGAAGTTTATTTAGCATACCCAGGATTCTACGCAATTGCCATTTACAGATTAAGTCATGAATTGTACTTATTAGACCTGTTGCTTTTCTCCAGATTAATGAGTGAATATGCACATCGTATCACAGGTACAGACATCCATGCAGGGGCAACTATTGCATCCCCTTTCTTTATAGATCATGCCACCGGAATTGTAATTGGAGAGACTACCGTGATTGAAAAACACGTGAAAATTTACCAAGGAGTTACTTTAGGAGCATTAAGTGTGAGCAAAGACATGAAAAATGCAAAAAGACATCCCACTGTGGAGAAAAATGTTTGTATTTATGCCAATGCAACTATCCTCGGCGGAGAAACTGTCATTGGTAAAAACAGTATTATTGGCGGAAATGCTTGGGTTACCAAATCTATTCCGGCAAAATCAATGGTACTCAACACCACAACTACAGAAGTAAAAATAAAAGAAATAAATTAGCATGAAGCCACAAAAATTATTAGACCTGATTGGAAATACCCCTTTGGTGGAGACTGTTAATTTGGTTAAAAATAAAAACGTAAAACTTTTACTAAAACTCGAAGGAAACAATCCTGGAGGCAGTGTAAAAGACAGAGCGGCTTACAATATGATTAAATCCGCACTGGAAAGAGGCGAAATCAAAAAAGGGGACAAACTCATTGAAGCGACCAGTGGAAATACCGGAATAGCTTTGGCGATGATTGCCCAATTATTTAATATCGAAATCGAATTGGTTCTTCCGGAAGATTCTACCAAAGAACGCACCCAAACTATGCGTGCCTATGGTGCCACAGTGATTTTAACGCCGGCTGATACCGGAATTATTGGCTCCAGAGATTACGCTGATAAAAAAGTGGCCGAAGGCGGTTATATCATGTTAAATCAATTTGCAAATGACGACAACTGGAAAGCACATTATAAAACGACAGGTCCGGAAATATGGAATGACACCGAGGGGACTATAACGCATTTCGTTTCCGCTATGGGAACTACGGGAACGATTATAGGAACTTCCACTTATTTGAAAGAGAAAAATACAGCAATCCAAATCGTAGGCGCACAACCTAGTGATGGCTCCCAAATTCCGGGAATCAGAAAATGGCCTCAGGAATATTTACCTAAAATTTTTGATGCCTCAAAAGTAGATACAGTTATGGAAGTCACCGAACAAGAAGCACGTCAGATGACCAAACGTTTGGCTTTGGAGGAAGGTGTTTTTGCAGGAATGAGCAGCGGTGGTTCTGTGGCAGCAGCCATAAAAATAGCCAATACGTTAGAATCAGGTGTGATTGTCGCTATTATCTGTGATCGTGGCGATCGTTATTTATCTTCGGATTTGTTTGATTAAATTATTTTGACCTTATAAATCAGCCTTCCTTATCAGTATCTTTCGGATATAAAAAGGAAGGCTGATTTCATTTTGAGAGAGCCTTTTTTATTAATCCAATGAAATCTTCTGAATTTCAACTTTATAATCTGGTTACAAATGAAAAACATAACACTAATTTATTGCATTCTATTTTTAGCACTATTTATGGGAGGAAAAACACAGGCTCAAGACTGGCCAAATTTAAATAAATACCAAAACGAAAATATGAATCTCAAACCAACTGAAGCGGGACAAAAAAGGATTGTATTCATGGGAGATTCCATAACAGAATTTTGGGCTACGGTAAATTCGGAATACTTTACAGGAAAACCGTATGTAAATAGGGGAATAAGTGGCCAGACTACGCCTCAGATGCTAGTTCGCTTCAGAGCTGATGTTATTGCTTTAAAACCAGCCGCAGTGGTGATTTTAGCTGGAATAAATGACATTGCAGGCAATACAGGTCCTGCAACATTGGATATGATTAAAAACAATATTTTTTCGATGGCAGAATTGGCAAAAGCAAACCAGATTAAAGTAATTCTTTGCTCCGTATTACCTGCTTTCGATTTTCCTTGGAAACCCAATCAAAATCCAGCTGAAAAAATTATAGCCCTAAATGCACTATTAAAAAATTACGCCAACACCAATGGCATCGTATATCTTGATTATTATTCCGCAATGGTAGATCAAAGAAAAGGACTGCTGGCCTCCTACTCTGATGATGGTGTGCATCCCAACAGAGCAGGCTATCAGATCATGGCTCCTCTAGCCGAAGAAGCGCTAACCAAAATTTTATTAAAAAAATAAACGATCACTTTAAAAAATACAAAAAATGAACTATCGCAGACTGGGTAAAACAGATTTTGAAATCTCCGAAATATCACTTGGCACCTGGCAAGTTGGCGGAAAATGGGGTTCTCCCTTTAATGATAAAACCGCAGATGAGTTAATCAATACTGCCATCGATAACGGCGTGAATTTTATTGATACTGCTGATGTTTATGAAAACGGATTAAGCGAAACTGCCGTAGGCCGGGTAGTTCGTTCCCGTTCTGAACGAATTTATGTTGCAACCAAATGCGGCCGACATATCAATCCGCATGTCAATGAAGGATATCAGCCAGAAGTGTTACAAAAATTCGTAGAAGACAGTCTGAGAAGGACTGGATTGGAAACATTGGATTTAATACAATTGCATTGTCCTCCAACCGAAGTATTTTACCGCCCGGAAATCTTTGAAATGTTTGACCGCTTAAAAGAACAGGGGAAAATTTTAAATCTTGGCGTTAGTGTCGAAAAAGTAGAAGAAGGACTAAAAGCTATTGAATTCCCAAACGTAACGACAGTCCAAATTATTTTTAATCTTTTTCGTCAACGTCCATCTGAATTATTTTTCAAAGAAGCGCTAAAACGTGATATTGGTATCATTGCAAGAGTTCCACTAGCGAGTGGACTTCTGACAGGAAAATTTAATGCTGAAACCACTTTTGACGCTCAGGACCACCGAAATTTTAATCGGAATGGTGCCGCTTTTGACAAAGGCGAAACATTCTCTGGAATTAATTACGAACTTGGCTTAAAAGCCGTAGAAGAATTGAAAGCATTATTTCCTGAAGCAACAAATTTAGCTCCTATTGCTTTGCAATGGATTTTGAGTTTCGATGAAGTGAGTTGTATTATTCCTGGCGCATCAAACGAAAGCCATGTACTGTCCAATTTATCGGTTTACGATTTACCAAAATTGACCTACGAAAAAATTGCCGCGATGAATGAAATTTATGAACGCTATATCAAACCCGAAGTACATCAGCTTTGGTAATTCATTTTGATATATTTATAAAAAAGGCTCGTTTTTATTGCAAAAATAGAGCCTTTTCCAATACATTTAATTCCATCACGACTTTTAATAAAGGTACCATTCAGTCCCCTTTTTTTTTTAGACTTTGGGCTTAGTATATTCTTAAGGGTATATCTTTTGGCTTCAGACTTTTTTAACTGATGAGACCAACTTACTCTTTCTTTGGGTTTGAATCCAACCCCCGTACAGTTGTATTCAGCAAAAAAAACAGTTCTTTCATTTTCTGTATTTGACCAATTATCCCATCCTTCCGAAGCAATTTGGCCTGGTAACTCACAGCGAATAAAAACTGATTTTGCCCATGCGCGCCAGGGTCTTCCCAGATAAACTTTACTCACTTCTGAAATAACCGCAACTTTACAATCCAAAAACACAAAGCCAAATTCTTTTCCTTTTGTGGTATTGGGAGCTGTTATATAAGAATTTAGTTTACATACGATTTCACAATTTTGAAACACTGCCGTTGCAGGCCCAAAGATAAAATCAGTCGTGCCTTCAATATGACAATCAACAAAGTACTGCTTCGAAGCTTCGCCTCCTAAATAGATCGTATCCTGGTTCCCTATAAATTTACACTTTTTAAAAACTGCTTCATCAGCATCCACATATAACGCTATCGCCTGACCTACCCGCCCGGCTGAATTTACAAATGAAATATTCTCAGCCACAAATCGATTGCCCGATATCTTAGCGGTATACGAATTAAATGTTTGTAATTTTCCTTTTCCTGAATAATCATCAAAGGTGATAATTGTTTTGTCCGCATTCTCCCCTATAAATCGAACATCTGTTTTATTGGCAGACAAGTCAATCTTTTCATTGTAAACACCGGCTTTAATATATAAAGTAATGGGAGCCAGAGAAAACACTCGCATCGCATCTATGGCATCTTGAATATTACTATAGTCACCGCTACCATCTTTGGCAACCGTAAAAACATACTTGTACTTATCTGGATTAGCCGTCTGCGAAAAAATAGTATTTGAAATAAATAAAAAGAAACATACAATCTTATAAATATTTGCTCTAAGCATTGTTCTAAGGGTATTAATTGAAAATTATTTTTAAAAAATCGTTAATATAATTTACCGTAGGATCAAACCAAGGATCAAACAAACAAAATGAATGTGGCGCCCCATCAAATGTATGGATCTCTGAATAAATTTTATTGTCGTTCAACACCTTTACATACTCTTCCCTTCCGGCATGCATCCATGGCACAGAACTATTAATAAAAAGTGTCGGAGGCGTTTTAGCACTTACATAACTTAAGGGCGATGCTGCTTCCCATAATTTAGGATTTTCTTTCTTTGAATATCCAAACCAATAAGTTCCCGCTGAAATTCGTTTACTATCATCCCCTTCCCGGCTATCTTGATGAACAAAGGACAAAGTCCCATCAATGTCTACCACTCCATTTACATGGGATTGCATATCTGCATTACAATTTGTCCCCTCGTATAATGGCATATTTCCTGTAGTTCCCATAAAAGAGGCCATTTCTCCACCAGCAGAAAATCCCAATATCACAATGCGGTTCGGATTAATAGAATACTTCGAAGTATTTTTTCTTACCCATCTAATGGCTGATTTTACATCATAAATTGCCGCAGGAAAAAGTGCCTCTGTCGAAAGTCGATACTCTGGTGTAAAACAGACATAACCTAAATGGGCCAATTTTTGGGCTAATGGATAATGTTGTATTCGGCTACCTGATCTCCAGCCTCCTCCGTGGATAATTATAATGGCAGTTTTTAGTGGCTTCTCTTTTTCAATGTTATAAAAAACATCTAATTTTAACGCTCTTTCACCAACTCTACAAAACGTAACATTCCTTTTTTCCTTTACGGATTCAAAATTAAATTCCTTTACAATTTTAATGTTTGGAAAATCTTTCTTAGTTTTTTCATAGGCAACAGCAGTAGAATAAGAAGTATCACCAATTGGAGTAATCCCTTTTAATGATTGGGCCTTTATATTTGAAACCAATGTCATTTGTAAAATGATCATCATAAAATATACACATCGGTTTAGATCTGATTGCTTAAAAGAAAAAAGATACAACTGTTTCATATTAATCTATTTTAGATACCACTTAAAAACAAATATAAACAATTGAAATGTTTATTTACTAAACTAACAACTTACAAAAGACAACAATACCGGATTTGAATCCAAATCATATTGTGGTATTTTGAACAGAAAATTTTTCGATAAATTTAAATCGGGGCTTTTTTTAGGACAGTCAAATAAATTACTTCATTCAATACTATGTCGTTATCTCTGCTTTTGTAGCCTATTATTGTAAAATCTGTTATTCCTCTTATTTTTTTTGAATTTACCGTTAAGTTAGAAGTTAGATTCGAAGAACGGTAATCAGGTCCTTAATTTAAAAAATAGTCTAACAGCCGGCAATGGGAAACATATTGCATCTTAATACTTGTTTCTTGTTCGTTAGCAAATCATTAAAGAAATTCAAGCGTGATTTTGTTAATAATTATATTTAGATTTTAGTAAGTAAAATCACTATGTTTGTAGCAGTGCTAAAAATTCATTCGCACAAATCACAATACTTATAACGATATCGCGACAATTGTCACAGTACCTTGTAATTAAACAAACGATAATCTCAGGTGTTTATGAAAAAAATTAAATTAAAAAAAGCACCCCTACAAAAAACAGTATTATTCCTAATTCTAATTTTAGGTGTAATCTATCTTCATTATACCTGGAAACAATTTAAAAGTGAACAGACCGAAGAAGTATTGCAAATTGCAAGATCCATTGAAACAACTTTGCCAAAAGAGAATTTAAAAACACTTAAAGTTAAACCAAGCGATATTGATAAGCCGCAGTATAATATTCTAAAAAACACGTTGATAGCAATAATTCGCGCCAATCCCAAAGCCCGATTTGCTTATTTATATACCAAACAACACGGAAAAATATACTTTATTGCAGATTCTGAACCCGCCGAATCAAAAGATTATTCACCTCCCGGACAGGAATATTCGGAAGCTAACTTGGCTTACAGCCTGCCTTTTAATAATGGAGAAGAATTTGTCACAGGTTCCGTTACCGATAGATGGGGGACATGGATAAGCGTGCTTATACCTATAAAAGATGAAATTACAGGAAAGACCACTGCCGTATTTGCAATGGATTTTAATGCAAAGTCGTGGGACAGTATCTTAGTATTCAAAATAATTAAATCGGGTGCGTTAATTGTGCTATTACTATTGGCATCCCTTTTATTATTTATAATAAATGCTAAGAATGAAATGCTTAAGTATGATAATGCAAAGCATCGGCTGACTGAAAATGAGTTAAGAGAAAGCGAGAAAAAGTACCGCACCATTTTTGAAAATATACAAGACGTATTCTATCAAACTGACCTTGCAGGGGTCGTTCTCGAAATAAGTCCATCAATTCAATATTTCTCCGAATTCGTCAGGGAAGAAATCATAAGCACCCCTGTGCATAATCTCTATTATAACCCTGACGACAGGAATATCCTGCTTGAAGCACTAATGAAAAATGGGGAACTCCTGGATTATGAATTAAAACTTAAAACAAAAACCGGCACAGTAAAGCATGTTTCAATTAACGCCAGACTAATATTAGATGACGATGGCAATCCAAAACATATCGATGGAGCACTACGCGATATAACCGAGCGTAAACTATCTAAAACTAAGCTTATCGAAAGTGAATACCACCTGCGAACTATCATTGAAGCGGAGCCCGAATGCATCAAGATAGTGGATGCAGAAGGTCGATTGTTACTGATGAACCCGGCTGGGTTGACTATGATTGAAGCTGATTCGATGGAACAGGTAGCCGGGCGGGAGATCTTTGGTCTAGTTGCTAAGCAATACCGCACTGCTTTTATAAAAATGCATAAAAAGGTAATCGCAGGAGAATCAGCACAAATGGAATTCGAATTGATGGGTCTTAAGGGTGGGCATCACTGGCTGGAGACCAATGCTGTGCCCTTGCAATACCACGGTAAGGTGGCATACCTCGCCCATACCCGTAACATCACTGAGCGCAAACGGGCTGAAGAGATGTTAAAGAACAGCGAAATGTTTTTAAAAGAGACGCAAACAATTGCACGTCTTGGCACGTACACCATAAATATTGAAAATGACACTTGGACAAGTTCTGATATTTTAGATGTTATTTTGGGAATTAATTCGAATTGTGATAAATCAATGCAGGATTGGAATTCAATTATTCATCCGGAATGGCTACAAAGAATACTGGATTATCTTAGGAACGAAGTGATTGCATATAAACGCAAATTTGATAAAGAATATAAAATTATCCGAAAAAACGATAAGGAAGAAAGGTGGGTTCACGCATTGGGTGAAGTATTATACAATGAAGAAAATCAGCCAATAAAAATGATTGGTACCATTCAAGATATTACCGAGCGTAAGCGGATTGAAGAAGAACTTATAATTGCCAAAGAAAAAGCCGAAGAAAGCGACCGTTTAAAATCGGCATTCCTTTCCAATATGAGCCATGAGATCCGCACTCCTATGAACGGTATTCTAGGCTTTGCCGAATTACTTAAAGAACCTAGCCTAACCGGTGAAGAACAGCAGGAGTATATTGGCATTATAGAGCGAAGTGGTACGCGTATGCTCAATATCATCAACGACATTATTGACATTTCAAAGATAGAATCGGGATCAATGAAAATTTTAATTTCAGAAACAAATATCAATCAGCAAATTGAATACATCCATACCTTTTTCAAACCAGAGATTGATGCTAAAAACATTCAGCTTTCCTTTAAAAACAGCTTACCATCAAAAGAGGCCCTGATTAAAACTGACCGGGAAAAAATCTATGCCATTCTTACCAATCTGGTTAAAAATGCCATAAAATTTACCCACAACGGTTCCATTGAATTTGGCTATAACTTAAAGCTCGCGAAACCAAACGCAACGGGTATGTCCGGTCATCTTTTTGCCCCGTTCGAACTGGAATTTTTTGTAAAGGACACTGGCACTGGCATTCGGCAAGAACAGTTGGAAATCGTTTTTGAAAGATTCCGACAAGGCAGCGAATCATTGACCCGAAATTATGAAGGAGCCGGATTGGGATTATCGATCTCAAAAGCTTTTGTGGAAATGTTAGGTGGAAGAATTTGGGTAGAAAGCGAAATTGGAAAAGGTTCCATATTTTATTTCACTATTCCTTACCATTGCGAACAGGAAGTAAAAAAGTCGGTAAAAATTACTGATTTGGTGGAGGGCGATGAAAAGCAAATCAAAAGGTTGAGAATATTAATTGCCGAAGATGACGAAATATCAGGAAAATTACTTACAAGAACAATTAAGAAATTTAGCACAGAAATTTTAAGAGCAAA
Organism: Flavobacterium kochi; assembly: GCF_048286715.1. Lineage (NCBI taxonomy): Bacteria > Pseudomonadati > Bacteroidota > Flavobacteriia > Flavobacteriales > Flavobacteriaceae > Flavobacterium > Flavobacterium kochi. Next base: position 24,244 of record NZ_JBLVPW010000010.1, on the reverse strand, counting down.
AACGGGAATTGGAGCGGTTGAAATCTGTCATAATAACCCCGATATCGATTTGGTACTGATGGACATTCAAATGCCTATAATGGACGGTTATGAAGCCACAAAAAAAATACGTGAATTTAACAAAGATGTAATTATTGTTGCCCAAACAGCCTATGCACTAACCGGTGACAAAGAAAAAGCAATAACGGCAGGATGCAATGACTATATTTCAAAACCTGTAAAAAAAGAGGAATTAATCGCAATGCTGTATAAGTATTTCAAAAAAAAGGAAGTGAATAACTATAATTAAACAACCTAAAAAAATGAGCATTAAGAAAAAGCCATGATAGAACAAGGCTCGATTTTATACTTAAATCGAGCCTTTTTTACGAGTTATAACATCTAAATTTATCAAGATAAATGATTTGCTCTGTTTTTATACTAAAGTAGCCGTAGTAGAAATTGCTGCATTCAATAGTTTAGAAACAGGACAGGTTTTCTCCGCCTTTGTAACTAATTGTTGAAAGACTTCATCCGTTATTCCTTTTACTTTCGCACTTACTGTTAAGTGTGAAGTTATAATTGTTCCTTCCACCAAATCAATATCGCATTTGGTTTCGATACTTTCAATTTCAAATGCTGCTTCGGTGATGTAAGCGGAGAGTTGCATCGTAAAACAACCGGAATGCGCTGCTGCAACGAGTTCTTCGGGATTTGTTCCTACTCCTTCATCAAAACGCGATTTGAAAGAATATTGTGTGTTTTCTAAAGTTTTACTTTGTGTTGTTAGTTTCCCGGCTCCTTCTTTAAGTGAACCATTCCAAACTGCTGTTGCATTTCTTTTCATAATTATAGTTTTTTTAGTTTTCTCAAATTTAGTTCTTTTAAAAAATATGTTTTAGCGAACTTCGTTTTTTTTTTAATGAATATTTAAAGTTTAACTGCAATCAATTTATATTTTTCATTTTCCGTAATTGATTCCTGAATGTTTGTTAGTAACAAACCAACCTCGTCTTTAAAGACTGTTGACAATTCGAATACAATTCTATTGTTTCTGTAATTATCCAATGCTTTTGAGGCCACTTCAATAGGTTTTATTAATTTTTTCAATACCCATAAAGTAATCCCTGTCGCCAGCAAAGTCACAATGAATGTAAAAAAAACAATCGAATGATGCGAAACCGACTGTTTACCATATAAAACAAAAAAGTAATGCAATCAACGGAATATGGATCCCGATAAACGTAACAATAAAAAATTTGTATACATAACTGTTTTTAAGAAAACTGATTTTTGATAATTTACCATGCAATTCCATAAACTGCCGTATTTGTTAGTACTGTAAATATATATGTTAAAAATGAAAAGCATAAAACCCATCCCATTAATTTCACCGTAAATAGCAACTCTTTTTAGAGTCAATTCCAATTTTGAGTATCTAAAATCAATTGCCTATAAAAATTACAAGGCATCTTGTAACTGTTTTTTAGTTGGTTTTGGTAATCAAAACCCCTAATTTTGCAGACTTCCTGTAGCAACTGACTCCCTTTCATTAGAATTCAATTGCTACTTTATGCAGAAAAATTATAATGGAAACCGACAAAAAATAAAAATTGCTGTTTTAGGGAGCCTATTTTTAATAGATAAAAATCAATCCAATCCGTGTTTAACAAAGCGAATTATAAAGAATGGTTGGACCGATACAAATATGCAGAAATAGCTGCTACAAGTGCCGCCTTGCTTAGTTCCCAATTCAGTAGGATTTTTAGCGGCCTGACCACTGCATATTTGATTACGTCTGCCGAATATTTTGCATTTTATGCAATCATAATCGTGACGTCCTATAGAAAACTGGCTAAAGCAAAGAAACAGCTCAATCAAAAAATTACTTTAAAAGAAACTCTTTTACTGATAAAAAATTTGATATTGGAATTTGGTTACCCCGCCATTTTGGATTTCTTTTTTATTCGCCCGTTTTGTATGTATTGGATGCCAATCCTGGTCGGAAATTTTCTCCCCGGAATTATACTTGGAAAAATTACGTCCGATTTGTTTTTCTACTTGTTTTCCATAATTAACTATGAATTAATCAAGCAAAAAAAATGACTGCCTTCCGGCTTACTGTCTTAGATTTTTTGACATAGCATCTATCCAAAGGATTTAAACTTCTTTATTTTTGCGTATTAATTTACGGGTGAACTTAAAAAAAACACCAATTGTTAAGAGAATCATAAACACAATAAAAATGGAGTGCCGCAGTAGCTCCACTTCTTTTAAAAGGTATTCCAAACTTTTGTTAAATAACATCCCGGCAGCGATATAGCCTATTATAAAAATAATGGTTCCGATACCATTGACCACAAAAAAGGTTTGCCATCTCACATGAAACATTCCTGCAAAAATTGGACTAAAAAATCGCACCTTAGGAATAAAACTCAACAATAGTATGGTTCGAACATTGTGCTCTTTTAATCCTTTCAGATATTTTTCCTGTAGCTTTTCACTGATATTATTTTTAAAGCGATTGATCAATTTATTCCCTGAATAGGCCAGCCAATAAAAGACACTATCAATAATGGTAAGCCCCATAAATGCGGCCAAACCTGCAAAATACGGATTAATTAAATGGTGTTCTGCAATATAGCCGATGGACAACAAGGTTACTTCTTCAGGAATGGGAGTTAATTGGTCCAGGAAAAGAAACCAAATAAAAACACCTAAATAACTTATAGGGCTCTGTGAAATGATATAGCTAAACATAGCATCATTTTTTTAGTTATTCAAATTTACTAAATAGTTAATTAAAAATAAAACATTAAGGCTCAATAAGTTATCCATTGCAATGCTATTTCAACCAAGCACAATATTAAAAACCAAAAAATGCTATTGGCGGTTCCGAAAACCTTGAAACACTTGTCTTAAAGAGTGACCAGAAGCAGCTCCATTAGGGTGCCGCTGACTGCAGAACGAGGATTTGAAGAGAAAAACTGGATTAGTCTCAATAAAAAACACCCCATATTAAAAATATTTCCCAATTTGAATTTAAAAAACCATCCAAACGCTTATTTTTGCGGTATGGCAAAGAAAAATACAGACAAAGTTGTCTTTCATCAAATAAAAGTCCTTGATGCTGGTGCAAAAGGTGTTTCGGTAGCAAAGGCTCCCGACGGAAAAGTAGTTTTTATCCCCAATGTGGTTCCGGGCGATGTGGTTGATGTGCAGACTTTCAAGAAGCGCAAGGCCTATTACGAAGGAAAAGCGGTTCATTTTCATGAATATTCAGCCCACCGTGTTGATCCTATTTGCGAGCACTTCGGTGTTTGCGGTGGTTGTAAATGGCAGAATATGAAATACAGCCAGCAGTTGTATTACAAGCAAAATGAGGTGAAAAATCATTTGCAACGCATCGGAAAAATAGAACTTCCTGAATTTGAACCAATTTTAGGTTCAGAAAAACAGTTTTTTTACAGAAACAAAATGGAATTTTCTTTTTCAAACAGCCGTTGGCTGACTGAAAAAGAAATTGACAGCACCGAAGATTTGGGGAACAGAAATGCACTCGGTTTTCACATTCCGAAAATGTGGGACAAAATCCTGGACATCAACAAATGCCATTTGCAGGAAGATCCATCAAATGCGATTAGAAACGAAGTGAGAGCCTTTGCTAACGAGCATGGATTGACTTTCTTTAATCCAAGAGCGCACGAAGGACTGCTTAGAACTTTGATGTTGCGTACCGCTTCGACTGGTGAGATCATGGTTTTGATTCAGTTTTTTGAAAACGACAAAGCCAACAGGGAGCTACTTTTAGACCATATTTACGAAAAATTTCCGCAAATTACTTCGCTGCAATACGTGGTGAATAATAAAGCCAACGACACTTTATACGACACTGATATTAAATTGTACAAAGGAAGAGATTACATCTTGGAAGAAATGGAAGGTTTAAAATTTAGCATTAATGCCAAATCTTTTTACCAAACCAATTCCGACCAAGCGTATGAATTGTATAAAATAACACGAGATTTTGCCGGATTGACTGGAAATGAAATCGTTTATGATTTATACACCGGAACGGGAACTATTGCACAGTTTGTTTCAAAAAAAGCAAAAAAAGTAATTGGTGTGGAAAGTGTTCCTGAAGCGATTAAAGATGCCAAATTAAATGCAGAACGCAACGGAATTACGAATTGCGAGTTCTTTGTGGGAGATATGAAAGTTGTTTTTAACGATAGTTTCATCGCTCAGCATGGGCATCCTGATGTGATTATTACCGATCCGCCAAGAGACGGAATGCACAAAGATGTAATCGAACAAATTATGAAAATTGCTCCTGAAAAAGTGGTCTATGTAAGTTGTAATTCAGCTACACAGGCGCGTGATTTGGCTTTAATGGACGAGAAATACAGAGTAAGTCGTGTACGTCCTGTGGATATGTTTCCTCAAACGCATCACGTCGAAAATGTAGTACTTTTGGAAAGAAGATAATTAGTTTTTGATTGAAGATTAACGATTTTTGATTGCAGCTTTTAATGAAACTGCAATCAAAAATCTTCATTAAAAAAATATGAAAAAAATAATTTTATTGGTATTCGTAGTAGCACTATCATTCTCCAGTTGTGAGAAAGATGATATTTGCGATGCAAATACCCCCACAACGCCACGCTTGGTAATTGGTTTTTATGATTACTTGAATCCTTCGGTTTTGAAAAATGTGACAAATCTAAAAGTAGTTGGTGGTGGAATGACCGATGGAATTATTTTTAATGCCAGTGCAACAGGGGATTCAAAATACCTCACCAACGGAAGCACAATTTCGATTCCATTGAAAACGAACGAGGATACGACCACTTATACTTTCATTTTAAATTCCGGAAATGCAAATCCAGCATTGGTAAACGAAGACATTATAAAGTTTGATTATATCAGAAATAACGTATTTGTCTCAAGAGCCTGTGGTTTTAAGACGCTTTTTACACTAAACACTTCAAATCCTTATACGCATACTGACGCAGCGATTCCAGATGAAAAATGGATCCAATATATCTCGGTTGAAAAAAGTAATATAGATAACGAAAATGACACACACATTAAAATATTTTTTTAGTTTTTGCCTCATGTTGTCTCTATTTTTGGCACAAGCACAAGATACCGACACCATCCAAAGAAAAAAAATGGATCAGGTGATTCCAGAAGCCCAAAAACCAATAACTAAAAAAATCCCTCAAGAAATAAAGAACGATACCATTGTAAAAACGGATCGTTACGGTTTTCGTGTAGGTGTCGATTTATACAAATTGACTCGTGCTTTATATGATAAAAATTATAAAGGCTTAGAATTAGTCGGTGACTATCGTCTGACAAAAAGATATTTCCTGGCAGCTGAAGTTGGAAATGAAAATAAAACAACTGAAGACGACCGGTTGAATAGCACTGCAAAAGGGACTTACCTAAAAGCGGGTTTTGATTACAATGGCTATGAAAACTGGCTGAATATGGAAAATATTATTTCAATCGGAATGCGATACGGTTTGAGTAGTTTTAGTCAACAACTGAACAATTATAAAATCTACAATGCCAACCCTTATTTTGGTGAATTGCCGGCAATTGCATCAGGAACTAAATACAGTGGATTAACGGCCAGTTGGATTGAAGTCGTGGCTGGAGTAAAGGCTAAAGTTTTTGATAATGTATTTGTGGGTTTCAGCCTTCGCCTGAACACATTGATTACCAATAAAAAACCAGACAATTTTGACAATCTGTACATTCCGGGTTTCAATAGAACCTATAATGGTACTTTTGGGGTAGGATTCAATTATACGGTAACCTACTTCATCCCTTTTTACAAAAAAAAGACGACAAAAGTCGTTACTAAAAAAGTAGAGAAGAAATAATAGGGATTTAGAATAAAAAATAGCGCAAAGAAAACAACAGTTCTCTTTGCGCTATTTTTTTGGGTAAAACGAATTAAACCTTAACCCCTGTACTTCACATATCGAAATTTTTAAGATTATCCAATGACCCGAAGTCCTTTAATAAAAATCCATTTCATAAATAATTTCTCACCTTCTTTCGTTTTTACTGCCTGAAATTTAGGGGATAAAAGTGTGCCTACTGCAAAAGCGGTCAATGGAACCCAGTAGCCTGTTAAATTAGTGTATTGATCCACTATGTATCGGAAGGACGTAAATAATATTGCAAAACAACCAAGTTGAAAAATAAATGCCCGTACTTGTAATTTGGTCATAATAAATTATGCTTTTGAGTTAGTATGAATTTGTTTGGTCAGAAATCTTCAGACCAATATCTTAAATCTGATCCTGATCACCACTTTCTGACACCTGAAATTTGGTTCTCTTGCTTCCTTCGTACATTTCATATTTTACCAATCGCGCTTCTAAACCAGCATTGAAAAGTTTAATTTTTCTGGAAGGTTTCAGTCCGACATATTTCAAGGCTTCAAGATTGGCTGTGATAAGCCAGGCATTTGTTCCCGGGTAATTTTTCTTTAAGGTATCCCCAATACTTTTGTAGAATTCTTCCATGTGGATATCCAAACGCTCGTCATAAGGTGGATTGAAAACCATGTGCAATTTCCCTTCTGATGTTTTTTCGGTATCAAAAAAGTTCTGTTCCTCAACCGTAACGTACTCATCAAGATTGGCATTTTTGATATTGTCTTTGGCTTTTTGAACTGCACTTGGCGCTTTATCATAGCCTTTTATGGTGTAATGAAATTCACGAACACGTTTCAGTAAGCTGTCGGAAATATTATCAAACAAATCATTGTCCCAATCATTCCATTTTTCGAATGCAAATTCTTTACGGTTGATGTTTGCCGGAATATTACAGGCGATCATGGCCGCTTCGGCTAAGAATGTTCCGGAACCACACATGGGATCCAAGAAATCACCTTGACCATCCCAACCTGAAAGCAAAAGAATTCCTGCTGCCAATACCTCGTTTATAGGAGCAATATTGGTTGCGGTTCTATACCCACGTTGGTTCAATGAATTCCCGGAAGTATCCAGTGCCACTGAAACCTGATCTTTGTCGATGTGGATATTAATTCTCAAATCAGGATGCACTTTATCAATACTTGGTCTTTGCCCTGTTCTTTCTCTGAACTGATCGACAATTGCATCTTTACATTTTTGGGAAACAAATTCCGAGTGGTTAAAATATTCAGAATGTACTGTTGTATCAATCACAAAAGTCTGATTGGCATTCAGTAATTTAGACCAATTCACTCCTGAAATACCTTTGTATAAGGCCTGTTCATTGTTTGCTTTGAAAAAATAAATAGGTTTCAGGATTTTCAAAGCGGTGCGCAACGCCAAATTCGCTTTGTACATAAACCCTTTATCTCCTTTAAAACTCACCATTCTCACACCTTGCTCTACGTTTTGTGCGCCCAGCATTTGCAATTCTTTCGCTAATATTTCTTCAAAACCAAAAAAGGTTTTGGCAACCATTTTATAATTATTTTCCATTGTAAAATCAAGTATTCGTTGCAAAAATACACTAAATTTGCATGAATCGAATTAATTGAAAAAGAATAAATGTCTGCAGCACAAAATCCACCAACTGAAAATCAACTAAAATCAACTGAAAACTGGTATACCTCTTGGTTTGACTCTCCCTATTATCACATCCTTTACAAAGAACGAAATTATAGAGAAGCCCAGGTTTTTATGGATAATCTTACACATTACCTAAATCTTCCTGAAAAGGCAAAAGTATTGGATTTAGCTTGTGGCAAAGGCCGTCATTCTATTTATTTGAACCAATTGGGATTTAATGTTCTTGGTGCAGACTTATCTGAAAACAGCATTGCTGAAGCTAGTAAAAACACCAATGAAACACTGCATTTCAAAGTTCACGATATGCGTGAACCCTTTGAAGAAAAATTTGATGCCATTTTCAACTTATTTACCAGTTTTGGCTATTTCGAGAATGACGAAGACAATCTTACCACATTAAAAGCCATCAAAGAAAGTCTTTCAGAATATGGTTTTGCTGTGATTGACTTCATGAATGTTGACCTAGTCTTGAAAACATTGGTTCCCGAAGAAACAAAAACAGTCGAAGGAATCGATTTTCATATCAAAAGGTATCTAAAAGACGGTCATATTTATAAAGAAATTGACTTTGAAGACAAAGGACAAAAATTTCATTTTACCGAAAAAGTAAAAGCCTTGACGCTTAAAGATTTTGAGGAATTAATGGAAGAAGCCGGAATTTACTTGTTGGATATTTTTGGCGATTACAAATTGAAAAAATTCCATAAAACAGATAGTGAACGACTCATTATGATTTTCAAATAGGTGCTTCGATTATTTGTGAATTGGTTTAACCCCTATGTAAAAATTACCTCATTCAGCAAATAAACGGCTCAACACCTATGCGTTAGCGAATTCGCGCAGTAATTAACGATTCAACAAATAATATGAATTATCTTTTACCTTTACTTTCCGTACTTATAGGATATATCTTCGCTTTGGTTTTAAGACCAAAAAACAAAACCAACTTAAAGCTTTTATTGGCATTTAGCGGTTCCTTTTTGCTTTCTTTAACGGTAATGCACCTACTACCGGAAGTGTACGAAAGCGCCAGTCCTAAAATTGGAATTTTTATAATGTTGGGAATCTTATTCCAAATCATATTGGAATTTTTTTCAAAAGGTGCCGAACACGGTCACGTTCACGGACATGAAATAATGACCCAGATCCCGTGGTTACTATTCATTAGTCTTTGTATACATGCCTTTTTGGAAGGATTTCCCGTAAGTCACCATCATGATTTAGCCATTGGAATTGCGATTCATCATTTGCCGATTGCCATTATTCTGACCACTTTTTTCATCAATGCAAGTCTGGATAAAAAAGCCATTCTTTTCTTCATGGTAACTTTTGCAATTATGACTCCGCTGGGAACATTTTTGTCTGATTATATGCCCATCTTAAACGTATATTATACTGAAATTACAGCCATTGTAATAGGAATATTATTTCATATTTCATCTACCATTATTTTTGAAACCAGCGAAGGCCACAAATTCAATATCGCCAAGGTTTCGATGATAATTTTAGGAATTGCATTGGCATATTTTATATAATTTTACAATTTGGACGTGGGACCACAAGGGTCGGAGTATTCGCTGTTTTTTTATTTCATAAAGAAAAATATAAAGTATTTCCGCTGTAATTGCTCACGCAAAAAAATCGAGAACAGCTCATAAATTGTTCCTTTATTTAAATTTTGAATTTTTGCAACTTTGAAACTAAAAAAATGACTTTTACTAAAACTACCGAACAATCCTCAAAATACGAACATTTAGAAAAAATGTCGGTTTCCGAATTGCTTTCTAATATCAATCAGGAAGACAAAACCGTTCCACTTGCTGTAGAAAAAGCCTTGCCACAAATAGAACGTTTAGTAACTGAAATCGTTTCCAAAATGAAATTAGGCGGACGATTATTCTACATTGGCGCGGGAACTTCAGGACGTTTGGGAATCCTTGATGCTTCGGAATGTCCGCCAACATTTGGCGTTCCTTTCGATTTAGTAATCGGAATTATTGCTGGTGGCGACACCGCAATCCGAAAAGCAGTAGAAAATGCCGAAGACAACGCCACTCAAGCCTGGATTGATTTGAAAGCTTTCGATGTTAATGCAAATGATGTAGTAGTAGGAATTGCAGCTTCAGGCACAACTCCTTATGTAATTGGAGGATTGCAGGCTTGCAACGAAAACAATATCAGCACCGGAAGTATTTCCTGCAACGCAGCGAGTCCGCTTTCTCAAACTGCAAAATTTGCCGTCGAAGTAGTTGTAGGACCCGAATTTGTAACGGGAAGCTCCCGTATGAAAGCCGGGACAGCCCAGAAATTAGTACTGAATATGATTAGCACCGCCACCATGATTCAACTTGGAAAAGTGAAAGGCAACAAAATGGTCGATATGCAACTGTCTAATAGCAAACTGGTAGATCGTGGCGTGAAAATGATTATGGAAGAAATTCCCGTCTCTTACCAACAAGCTGCCGAACTATTGAAAAAACATGGAAGTGTGAGAAAAGCAGTTGACTATTTTAAAGGGCAGTAAAACAGGATAGAGAACAATAATTTTTTCAATATATCGATTAACTTTAAACAGTACAATTTTTAAAATTTTTAAAACTTTAAATAAAAATAATGGCAACCAACAAAGAACTATTGTCTAAGGGAATCAAATATTTAGCGGGTGCTTTACCTCTTCTTTTTATTGGTCCGGCAGTGATTTACAATGCCTTTATGAATCAGCAAAATGCGTGGCACTATTTAGTTTTGGCAATAGGAATTGTTGCTTGTCTTGCAGCCATGTTTCTGATGTTTTTGGGATTAAAAACAATTATGAAAAGCTTATTTAACGACTAATGGAAAACCTAATTCACGTTCAAAAAACATTTGAAAAAATCGTTTATACCGACAAGAAAATAAACAACAGGGAATTTGAAGATTGCATTTTTAAAAACTGTGATCTATCAAATAGTGACTTCTCCTATAGTAGCTTTATGGATTGTGAATTTATAGATTGCAATCTGGCCATGACCAAATTATCAGGAACCAGCTTAAAAGGGGTACAATTTAAAAACTGTAAATTGTTGGGCATTCAATTTGAGGAATGCGATGATTTCTTGTTCAACGTCAATTTTCAGGAATGCGTTTTGGATTATTCGTCGTTTGCCAATAAAAAGATGCCCAAGACAAAATTCAATTCTTGTTCGTTGAGAGAGGTAACTTTTGTTGGAGCCAATCTTACGAATTCGATTTTTGACAACAGTAATCTGGAGGGTGCTGTTTTTAACAATACCCAATTAGCCGCAGCTGATTTTTCAAAAGCCACTAATTTTAAAATTGATCCTGAATTCAATCCCATGAAAAAAGCAAAATTTTCTACGCAGGGAATCATTGGACTTTTGGACAAATACGATATTAAAATCCTATAATTATGGAAACAGGTGTTGCCTATCTTGAAAGTGTGAAAAAACAGTTTTTGTATTATAAAACACTGGGAGAAAAAGCGATGGAACAACTCGAACCACAGCAACTTTTTATCGTTATAAATGAAGACACGAATAGCATTGCCACGATTGTAAAACATCTTTCCGGAAATATGCTTTCTCGCTGGACGGATTTCCTGATTAGTGATGGAGAAAAAGAATGGCGCAACCGCGATGCTGAATTTGAAAATGATTTAGAATCAAAAGAAGCTATTTTAGTTTTTTGGGACAAAGGCTGGGATTGTTTGTTCGATGCCCTAAACAAATTGAAACCAGAACAACTGTCACAAATACTATATATCCGAAATGAAGGCCATACGGTGGTCGAAGCCATCAACAGGCAATTAGCACATTATCCCTATCATGTCGGACAAATAGTGTTTTACGCCAAACAATTAAAGAATGGCCATTGGGAAAGTTTGTCTATTCCGAAAAATAAATCTAATAGTTACAATGCCGATAAATTTGCACAAGAGAAAAGCATCAGGAATTTTACTGATGACGAATTAAAACGATTAAAATAAACTAATAACTAAGCCTGCTTATTTCACTGTGGCGAAAAACTGGCCGCAAACGAACCGAACTGACGAGGTAAATAGTTCCAAAATTAAAAACAAACTCAACTTAAAAAATGAAAAAAATAATACTGCTACTCCCACTACTATTGCTACTGTCGTGTTATGATGTGGAGCGCAATTGCAAAGCTTTCAAAACGGGGAAATTCAAATTTGAACACGAAGTCAATGGCGTAAAAAAAACAACCATTTTCGAGCGAAATAACAGCCTGGAAATTGAAACTTTTGAAGGCAAAACTGATACCGCTGCGATTCGTTGGGTAAATGATTGTGAGTATATTTTGCAAAAATTACATCCCAAAAGCAGGGCGGAAGAAAAGGCAATCGACATGAAAATTTTGACAACATCAAAAAATTCCTATACCTTTGAATTTGGAATGGTTGGCGTTGACACAAAACAAAAAGGAACTGTTACTAAGATCGCTGATTAATAATTTCAGACTAACAAATCATAACTAAATAAAATGGAAGTATTTTTAAATCCCGATGCCTGGATTGCCTTATTAACATTGACCTTTTTGGAAATTGTATTGGGAATAGACAACATTATTTTCATATCGATTGCTACTGGGAAATTACCCTTTGAACAACGCAAAAAAGCCACCAAAGTGGGAATGTTTCTTGCTATGTTCATGAGAATTGGGCTGCTGTTTGGAATTAATTTATTGATTCAAATGAAAGAACCTTGGTTTCATATCGATTTGAGTTGGTTTTCAGCTGATATTACGGGTCAAAGTATCATTCTGTTATCAGGAGGATTATTTTTGATCTATAAAAGTACGAATGAAATCCGGGAGAAAGTAGATGAGAAAGGACATGAAGAAAAAGAATTAAGCAAAGCAGCTACGAAATCATTTCAAAATGTACTTTTACAAATCATTATGATTGATTTAGTATTCTCTTTTGACAGTATCCTTACTGCGGTAGGTATGACAAATGGTGTTGAAGGTGCTATGTATATTATGATTACTGCTGTGGTCATTTCTGTATTAATTATGATGCAATTTGCTGTTCCTGTTGGGAATTTTGTCAACAAACACCCCTCTATTCAAATTCTGGGATTATCTTTTTTGATTTTAATTGGGTTTATGTTACTTACTGAAAGTGCTCATTTATCAGGTGCTTTAATCTTTGGAAACCACGTTACACCAGTACCAAAAGGCTATTTATACTTTGCCATATCTTTCTCTTTATTAGTTGAAGTACTAAATATGAAAATGAAGAAAAATAAGTAAACAAAAAACATGTTTTCATGAAAAAGCTCCCCTAAGGAGCTTTTTTTATTCTGGAAAACATACCGCCCTACTAAAATAACGAAATACAAAAAAGACTCCAATTTGGTCTTTTTTCTTTTTATATATTTGTTTTATAAATTAACTTAGGTGCAAATAAGCGTCATGAAAAATACTATCTCCCATAGAGTTGCAGACTTTTTAAAAAACTTCCCTCCTTTTAACTTTTTACATCAAAAAGATATCGAAACTCTTTCTGAACAAATATCTATCATTTATAAAGAAAAAGACAGCGTAGTATTTGCCGAAAATGAAGAAACACACAACTGTTTTTATGTGGTTCATAAAGGCGCTGTAACACTTAAAAATAGCCAGAAAAACGATATTTTGGACATGTGTGATGAAGGAGATATTTTTGGATTGAGGCCACTTATCGCCAATGAGAACTATCAGATGGAAGCCCGAACCTATGAAGAAAGTATCCTTTATGCCGTTCCGATCAGCATCTTCAAACCGTACGCACTGGAAAACAGAGCCGTAGGAAATTTTTTAATAGAAAGCTTTGCCTCAAATACGCGCAATCCCTATTCCAAAAGTCATAGCGGAAAACTATATGGCGAAACAATAGGAAGTGAAACTTTGGACCTTGATAAAAATCTACTCGATATACAGCCTGTAAAATACTCCAAAAAATTAATAACCTGTTATTCTTCAACTACAGCAAAAGAGATTGCTGAAATCATGACAAAAAAAAATGTGGGTGCCATTCTCGTTATAGAAGATAAGCTTCCCATTGGCATCATCACAGATAAGGATTTAAGGAACAAAATTGTGACAGGAGAATTTCCGATCACCACAACTGCTGACATGATAATGACCTCTCCGGTTATTACATATCCAAAAAAAATGACCATTACGCTGGCGCAAATGGCAATGATGAAAAGCAACATCAGCCATTTATGTCTTACAAAAGATGGCACGGCCAATTCCAAAGCTGTTGGAATCCTGTCCAAACATGATGTTATGGTGGAACTTGGTAATAACCCTGCGGTTTTGATAAAAGCGGTCAAAAGAGCTAAAAAATCCAAACAGATAAAGCCAATACGAGCCAGTATAATGCAATTGCTGCAAGGATATTTAGATCAAAATATCCCCATGACACTGACTTCTAAAATAATAACAGAACTAAACGATGTCTGTATAAAGCAAGTGATCGCCATTGCTCTAAAGAAAATGAAAACGCCTCCACCTGTAAAATTTGCATGGCTGGCATTGGGAAGTCAAGGGAGGAGTGAACAGCTATTACATACTGACCAAGACAATGCCTTAGTTTATGAGGATGTCCCGGAAGAATTAAAAGAAGAGACTAAGACGTATTTTTTAGAATTGGCTACTCATGTTAATAAAGGACTTTTTGACATCGGCTATGATTATTGTCCGGCAGAAATGATGGCTTCCAATCCAAAATGGTGCTTGAGCCTTGGTGAATGGGAAAGCCTGGTTTACCATTGGATCACCAATCCGGGAAAAAACGAAGTATTATTATCCTTCATATTTTTTGATTACAGTCTGTCCTATGGGGATAGAGAACTCGTTAATAATCTGTCCGATTTTATTTTTGAAAATATAAAAGCCAATCCTGTATTTTATATTCATTTAGTAAGTGGTGCATTGCAGAGCCCTTCTCCTACAGGATTCTTCAGACAACTTCTCGTAGAACAGGATGGTGCCCACAAAGATTTTTTTGACATAAAAAGACGGGCTCTAATGCCATTGACCGATGCCGCAAGAGTATTGATTCTCTCCCATTCAGTAAAATCCATTAGCAATACCCCGGAACGTTTTGAAAAATTAGCAGAATTAGAACCCCACAACAGAGAATTGTATTTAGCCTGTTCTTATTCGTACAAGGCCTTATTGAAATTCAGAACCAAACAAGGGCTTTTGCATCATGATTCCGGTCAGTTTATTGCCTTGGAAGCACTATCCAAATTAGAAAAAATAAAACTAAAGCGAACTTTTAAAACCATAAAGGAACTTCAGGAACTTATTACTATCCGATTTAATGCTTCAAACATATTATAATGATGAACTTCTTTGAAAAAAGTAAAGCTGTTTTATTTAAATTTTGGAACAAATCCGAAAAATCATCCGATGACGAACAATCGAACGATATTGATACTACGCGTTTTATTGTATTGGATACGGAGACCACGGGTTTTGATTATACCAATGACAGAATACTTTGTATTGGGGCCATCATTCTGCAAAACAATACGATTCCAATTCATGATAGTTTTGAAGTTTTTATTCAACAGGAACATTATGATCAGGCAACTGCAAAAATTCATGGAATTCTGAAGGAATTTGTCATAGACCGTCCCACTGAATTAGATGCCTTACAACAGTTTTTGGCCTTCATAGGAGACTCCATTATAATTGCTCACCATACTACATTTGACATTACTATGATTAACAGGGCACTGGAGAGAAATGGATTGCCGGAATTAAAAAACAAAACTTTGGACACCGCGGTGCTTTATAAAAAGACCTTACTGGTTTCTCATTTATTGGAACGTAAGGATCACTATAGTTTGGACGAGCTTGCTGATAAATTTGATATATCCAAAAAAGACAGACATACGGCAATGGGTGACGCCTATATTACTGCAATTGTTTTTTTGAAAATTATAAACAAATTGAGAGAAAAAAAGCCACTTACCTTAAAACAGTTGTTCAAATAAAACACCTGAAAAATGGTAAAAACGCATAAAAAAAGTTCCTAAAGGAACTTTTTTTTTTATTCTAAAGATAAAGTTATTTGACCATCATCTTCCAGTTGAATATCCACATCATCAGCGTCAGTTTCTCCTTTTACTTCTAATTCTTCCGGAATGATTTCCTCAGGAACTTCGTAAGGCAAAGATTCCAAAAGGTTTACTTGTTTTAACTTGTCGGCTGTTAATTGATTTCCCAAAGCTTTAAAGCCTTTTAAAGCGATAAAGGACTCAATATCTACGGTCATATTTTCTTTTTGGACTCCTTTTACTTTCGCAAAAACCAATTCGGCAACGGGACGATAATCCGTCGACACAATTTCAAGATTTGAATTAGGATGTTCTGTAATAAAACTTTCCTCTTTGTTCTCCGTTTCTACCAGGAAACGTTTAATATAATAACGCTGTTTTTCACCATCATAATAAATCGCTGAAATTGGTTTTTTAGGAACCCATTTTTCCAAAACTACCATATCTTCATCAAAATGAGTCGATAATTCAGGCGTAATTACTTTTATTTTTCCAGATTGTGATATTATAAGAATCTTATCACTTGGTCTGAATTCGCCCAACAACTCTCCTCTTCCATCCACATTTAGTCTTTGGACGGTATCGTCAAACCAAACTTTTCGAGGCAATAAAGTAGAAATTCCTTTCTCTTTCAATTCTATTTTCTTAATTGGATATTTGGTTACCAAATTTCCTTTCGAAGCACGTCCCTTTATGGTTAAACTGGCAAAATCAATATCGAATTTCAATTTTTTCACACTTCCAACCTGGCGTAATATTATGGTAATAACCTCCGCTTCTCCATTTGGATTACAAGAAAAATACACTACTTGAGAACCTGCAGTTTCATTGGTTAAATCATAGGCTTTGTCTCGGGTTACCCCAGAAACATTAAATCTTTTTATATAAGAAGGACCTGATTTTCCGTCGCGGTAAATCATATTGTAAATGGTCCGCTTGTCGCTTTTGTCAAAAATAGCAATGTGAATAATATCTTTACCCACAAAGGTTTTAGCGTCCACTTTGGTAATCATCATTTTACCATCTCGCAGAAAAACAATTACATCATCAATATCTGAACAATCCGTAACGTATTCGTCTTTTTTCAAACTCGTTCCTACAAAACCCTCTTCTCTATTTACATACAGTTTCGTGTTTCTTAAAACAACTTTGGTGGCTTCGATATCATCAAAAACACGAAGTTCTGTTTGACGTTCTCTCCCTTTTCCATATTTCTCTTTTAACTTGGTAAAGTAGGCAATTGCAAAATCAATCAGGTGTTCTAAATTGTGTTTTACCTGTTCGATATCACCTTCCAGCGATTCGATTTTATCCTGTGCTTTATTGCTGTCAAATTTAGAAATACGCATGATTCGGATGTCCAGTAAACGCAGAATATCCTCTTCAGTTACTGCTCGTTTCAAATGTTGAATGTGCGGTTTCAAACCATCATCAACAGACCTGATTACGCCTTCTCTGGTGGTTTCTTCTTCAATGTCACGATAGATTTTATTCTCAATAAAAATACGTTCCAAAGAAAGAAAATGCCATTGTTCCTCGAATTCACTCAACTGAATTTCGAGTTCGCTTTTCAGCAGTTGAACGGTTCTGTTGGTTGAAATTTTCAACATCGCAGAAACGCCGATAAACAGCGGCTTGTTGTCTTCAATTACACAACCTAATGGCGCCACAGAAGTTTCGCAAGCCGTGAAAGCAAACAATGCATCAATCGTTTTGTCCGGAGAAACACCGGGAAAAAGGTGAATTAATATCTCAACCTCAGCAGCGGTATTGTCCTCAATTTTCTTGATTTTGATTT
Source organism: Flavobacterium kochi (assembly GCF_048286715.1). Lineage (NCBI taxonomy): Bacteria > Pseudomonadati > Bacteroidota > Flavobacteriia > Flavobacteriales > Flavobacteriaceae > Flavobacterium > Flavobacterium kochi. Next base: position 6,809 of record NZ_JBLVPW010000010.1, on the reverse strand, counting down.
TCCCTTTCTCATTCGCTTTCAAAATACTGTCAATCAAAGTGGTCGTATTTGTGGAAAACGGAATTTGGGTAATCACTAAGGTATTTTTGTCTAACTGACCAATCTTAGCACGTACGCGAATACGTCCGCCACGCAATCCATCATTATAATTGGACACATCGGCAATACCTTGTGTCATAAAATCAGGATATAGTGTAAAAGGTTTCCCTTTCAATATTTTTATCGAAGAATCAATTAATTCATTGAAATTATGCGGTAATACTTTCGTGGAAAGACCAACCGCAATACCTTCTGCTCCCTGTGCCAGAAGCAATGGAAACTTCACCGGAAGATTATTGGGCTCTGCTCGTCTTCCATCGTAAGAAACGCCCCAATCGGTAATTTTAGGACTATAAATAACCTCCAACGCAAATTTAGACAAACGCGCTTCGATATAACGAGAAGCCGCAGCACCATCTCCCGTTAGGATGTTTCCCCAGTTTCCCTGGCAATCAATCAATAATTCTTTTTGACCGATTTGCACCATCGCGTCACCAATACTTTGATCTCCGTGCGGGTGATACTGCATAGTGTGCCCTACAACATTGGCAACTTTATTATAACGGCCATCATCTAATTCTTTCAAAGAGTGCATGATACGGCGTTGTACCGGTTTAAAACCATCTTCAATCGCAGGAACCGCACGTTCCAGAATTACATAGGAAGCATAATCCAAAAACCAGTCTTTATACATTCCCGTAACTTTGGTAATAGTGTCGTTTTCGTCTTCTTGATTATCGTAAAAATGCTGTCCTTCAGAAGATTTTTCTACGGATTGATTTTCATCAGTTGCATTATCTTCTTCCTGACCTTCTGGAATTGTATTTTCGTCTTCTTCGTCTTTCATTTATGCTGAATGTTTAAATTTTACTTTAAACTATTATAATTATTAAATTCCTGAATTTTGAGATTTAAAACTTCTTTATTCGCAAGGTATTTATTCCAAACATCTCTGAAAATTCTCATCAATTTATCCAAAGACTTTTGCTTTTCATAACTTTAAACCAACTTATTAAGCAAATGAATCGATAATGGTTATTTACTTTTTTTATCAATTACAATAGTCTTGATAGACTCTTTTTGAATATCAGAAAGTAAAGTGTCAACTCTCGAAAATATCAAATTAATATCTTCTTCACTTGTTTTTTCAAGATCATTATTTTCAAAATCATTACCATCAATAACAATATTTAAAACATCCTTAGTAAACTGTGTTAATCCTTCTTTCAATAATCAATCAATTTTATTTTCTAACTGAGTAAATTTTCGCTGAATATCATCTATTCCGAATTAAAGTGGTTTCTTCTTCCAAAAATTCATCTTCATTATAACCTAAGTTTTGTAAATCTCCCTCAACTCTTCGATAGGTTGGAAAAAAACATGATTCCTTATTCCCTTACCTCTTTTTTAATGTTAAAATCAAATTCCCTAAAAAGAGAATTAAACATAAACTATTTTTCAAAATCCTGAAAATATCTAAATAATCTGTGAATCGTATATTTTCTAAACTTTGAATTAGCCTCAAGCATTCTTTCTAATTCACAGGCTTTTATTTTAATTATTTTTTTTACTTAAAGACTCAAATTGGACATATCAAAATTCTTTAATAAATTCCTTTATTTTCAGGCTCTTTATATAATTTATCTATCGATTTCTTAATTTCATCTTTTTTTATTTCTATTTCATCTTTCTCAAATATAACAACTAATTTTTCGAAATTAAAATCGTTTAATCTTAGAAAGTTTCTTTTAAGTGCATATATAATAAATTAAGTCTTTGAGTTTCCTAATCCATTTTCACCGATGAGATTTTTTTTATTTCATCAAATATGATATTAACATCGTTTGTACCAAACAACCCCTTCAACCTTAAAACTTTTTATAATATTATTCATAATTATTTTCCTATACAAACTTACAAAATAAATCAGCTCACCACAAACAGCTCCCTCAACTCCTTATTACTTAAATTCCCAATCCAATTCTCACCTGTGGAAACAGTCATTTCGGCGAGTGCCTTTTTGGCTTGGATCATATCGTTTATTTTCTCTTCAAAGGTGTTTTTGGTGATGAAACGATGCACCATTACGTTACTTTTTTGTCCAATTCTATAGGCTCTATCCGTGGCTTGTGCTTCTACGGCGGGATTCCACCAAAGGTCAAAATGAATGACGTGGTTTGCCGCAGTAAGATTCAAACCTGTTCCTGCGGCTTTCAGCGAAAGGATAAACACTTTGTCAGCACGATTGTTTTGAAAACCATCGACCATTGCTGCGCGTTGATTAAGGCTACAACCACCGTGATAAAACAGCGGGTCTTCTTTGTATCGTTCGGTGATAAAATGTTTTAACAATTTTCCCATTTCGGTAAATTGGGTAAAAATCAACACTTTTTCGCCACTTTCTATAATGCTGTCCAATTTATCAAATAGCAATTCCATTTTGCCACTGATAGTCGCATCCAAAATATTGTTTTTAAGGTATTGCGTGGGGTGATTGCAAATTTGCTTCAGAGCCAATATCATTTGCAATACCAAACCTTGGCGTACAAATAGTGATTTGCTGTCATTGCCTTCCAAATTATCAATATCGACCATTGCTTTTTGCAAGGTTTGCTCATACAAACTGGCTTGTTCTTTAGCTAAAGTTGTATAGCAATCCATCTCAATTTTATCAGGCAAATCAGATATAATAGTTCTGTCGGATTTCAAGCGTCGCATCATAAACGGAGCGGTTATTTTCTTCAAATTTTCGGCAACTTCTACATCATTAAACTGCTGAATCGGGTTGCCGTAGGTTTCGTTAAACTCTTTGAGATTGCCCAAAAAACCACGATTGCTATAATCCATAATGCTCCAAAACTCGCTCAATCTATTCTCTACTGGCGTTCCGCTCATAGCTATAAAATGATTGGCTCCAATGGTCTTAATGGCTTTGGTTTGCTCGGTATTGGTGTTTTTGATGTTTTGTGCTTCATCAATTACGAGCGAATGCCATTTTTTCTTTTTCAACTCCTTGGCATCGCTACGCACAATTCCATAAGAAGAAATTAACACGTCAAAATCATCGTCCTTATCCAATTTCCGATTCCCCCCGTGATAAATTTTTGTTTTCAAAGTTGGAGCAAATTTCTCAATTTCGGTTTGCCAATTCGTCAAAAGTCCTGTTGGAGCAACCACCAAAGCTTTTTCTATTTCGAGTAATCCGTCTTCTTTGTATTTCAATAAAGTGGTAATGACTTGCAACGTTTTCCCCAATCCCATGTCATCCGCCAAGACCGACCCAAAACCAATTTTGGCATTGCGATACATCCACGAAAACCCACGATGTTGGTACGGACGCAGTTGGGCATTGATACCTTTTGGCAATTCGATTTCGGAAAAATTAGTCAGTTCGGCAATCAAATCTCGTACTCCATCGGTCAAGCCAATTATTGCTCCTTGGTATTCGCCACTCAAAGCCGCTCGTAACATTTCAAAAGCCGAAAGTTCTTTGGTTGATGTAAAATGCTTGTGTATTTTTTCTAATTCTTTTTGATTTACATAAATATATCTGGATTTATATTTAAGTAATCCGTCTGATTTTTTAAGCAATTTATTGAATTCTTCTTCGCTCATCAGCTTGTCACCAATGGCAATTTGCCAATCAAAATCGAACAATTGTCCGAGATTAATAAACGATTTCCCTTCTGATTTCCGTTTAATTTTAAGGCTCGATTTGGGTTTCAAAATTTCCTGCAAGGCTTTTGGTAACAAAATATCAATATCCAAAAGCTGAATGGCCGGAATCATTTCCATCAAAAAAGGAGTAAAAACAGCATTGTTCATAATCATCTTATCTGCACCTTGACTGTTGATATATCCATCTAATCCTGCAATAAATGGACTTAATTGGGTAAGACTTTGAAGGATTTCGTACCTGTTTTTATTGAATTTTTTCAAATTTAAAATATCATGTAAACCATAAGGTGTTTCGTCGGGCTGCTGTTGATTGTCTTTGATCTTTAGCGTAATCAAAAAATCATCATTTGCTAGTTCACTGACCACAATTTGCGGTTTGTAATTGCCTTGGGTAATGAAATATTTTTGAATCCAAGCCGAAATACCACCACTCAAGGCATCTTCCCCAGGTTTTTTAAACCCGTAAATTTCATTTCTAAAAAACAAATTCAAAAACAAGTCTTGATTAGGTACATCCTCCAGAATGTGTATCATTTCGGTCAGAAACAACGACAGTAAATTGAATGCTTGATTGTTATTAATCGCTTTTTGCCCTTTTTTTTCTTCCCAAAGAAAAATGGCTGGCGGCAAAATTTCTTCTAATTTTTCGACCAAACTTCGAACATCCTTGCTCAACATTGCGGGCAACCAACGTATTGCAAATTCCTTGTTTTTCAATTGCACAATTTGGGGTATTACCGCACCATTTGCCAAAAGATGCACCGAGAAATGCAGAATTGTATGCAACGAAGCCGTGGAAGGTTGGTAATCTAGCGTTTTAGACGAATTAATTTGGGCTATTTGTTGTAAAAAACAAAGAAACGAAAACTGGGTTTCATTTACAAAAATTTTCGATTGATAGGTTTCATCTATCGTGATTTTGTTGTGACTGTGTGGATTTATTTTTTGATCTTGAAGACTCGCTTTTAAAAACAAATTCTCTAGCGATATTTTGCCTTGAACTACTTTTTGGGCTACTTTTACCGTTCTGGCAATTTTAGAACTGTATTTTTCCTTAAAATTCCCAGCACCTTGATAGAACGCAGGAAAGTCGGCTAGCAAGGTCGTTAACGGTTCGTGTATGGGAGACAATTTAGAAAATGATAATTTCTTATAGGCATTTTCGGGATTGTAGTTAGCTGTTTTTTTCTTTTTGGCATCAAAATACAAATCGGTAATCTTTGGGATTTCAGACGTCGTGGCGTTTACAAAAATCCCCAATTTATTCAATTCTTCAATCAAATTCATTTGGTGTAACTCAAACACCAAAAACGGATTATTATCAATCTCGGCACTTACTTTATACACTACTGCCGCCAAGTGTTTGCAAGGCACCGCCCAATCAGGACAACTGCATTGCATCTTAAAATCAGTCCATTGTTTTGGAAATACTTTCAAGCCCAAATTTTCGGCAATGGTCAATACTTCGGGGTCGAGTTCCCTGTTTAACAATTTAGAAATAATGGTTGGTTTCTTTGCCAAAGCAATGATAAACTCCCCCAATTGTGGTTCGAAAAACGGAGGTAAAGTAATGTCCACATTATAAGGTTTCGGTCTGCTTCCCGCAACCTTGGCTTCTATTCTGTTGGTCTTAAAAATAATTTTGGTAACAGCACCTTTCTTGGCATAACTTTTTCCCCGATCCAACCTGTTTTCGTAATCAATATTGCTCAACGATTGAAGCCATTGCTGACCCCACCAGGTTTTTCCGAAATTACTTGACATATTTTTATTTGTTATAATTTATTATTTGTTTTCATTATTGTCCGATAAAATTAATGGCTCTAGAAATATCGGATTTTAGCTTTGCAAAATTAAAAAGATGAGCAAAAATAAGTGTTTTTCGACTAAATCGGTTTTCGGACAGCTGATTTCTTTAATAGATGATTTCTTTAATAGATGATTCGATAATAAAAGACGCTGTTAAGAAGCATGATTCAGATAGATATGTAAAACGTTTCAAAAATAAAAGACCATTTGTTTAGCATAATTTATGTAGTTTGGTTAAGTGTAATTCTTTACGTGAAGTTGCAGGTGGAATGCTTGGATTGTCTGGAAAAACAGAACATTTTCAGTTGAGTCATATTCCCAAACGAAGCATTTTGTCCGATGCAAACAAAAATAGAAAAGTTGAGTTTTTTGAAGATATTTACAAATTGCTCCAACAATATGATTACGTTTTGTAGGACAGCCGAATTCTAATTTAACCCTGAACCATTTCAAATTCTTTTATAAAAAATTTTTCCTACTCGGTTGATATGGTCTTTTAAACTTTCAGAAGTTAATTGATTATAAATTGAAATGTCAAATAAATAAGGGATGTAGCTATCGTCTATTTCATCTTTAATTTTCATTAAATCTTTTCTTTCAATATCTCCAATTATAGTCAAATCAATATCTGATCCTTCCCTAAAATTACCTTTCGCTCGTGAACCAAAAATAATTACTTTCTCAATATTTTCATATTTATAGAAAATATTATTCAATTCGTTTATTATATTTTGAGTAATTCCAAACATTTATATAGCTAACATTGTTACTTTAAAATTTTCAAATTCTTGAATATAATCCTCAAAAATTATTTTGATTATTTTTAGCATCTCATCTTCATCATATGTATGAGACATTAAATTTCGTGATTTTATCATATCCATCCATATTTCACCATTGTTAATTATCTTAACATTAAAGGCTAATCTAACGGCATTTTTACTTCCGTAAATTTCATCATATCCTTGATATTCTAGAAAATCCTTCATCACTTTCCAAGAAAGTCCCTGTGTAACTTCAAATGCCTGAATAACACCTTGATTTTCCAATACTGTTAACTCTCTTGTTTTATATATTTCAAAAGCATTTTTTAATTGCTCCCAGTAGTCGCAACTGAATAAAATAAAAAGCCCCAAAGTGTTGATAAATCAAGCTTTAGGGCAGTCATAGTCTCACCAAAAAGGTGTAAATTGTATTTGCGAAAATTCAAAATGCGACTATGGACAAAGTTATAACATCTTCGAAGAATGTCACTCCTTTTGGGGGATTAAATTTAATATATA